>JBHPFQ010000001.1:0-55526 GCA_042571625.1 Patescibacteria group bacterium
CATTTCTCAATAACCGCAGGTTTCATCACATCAGGACAGCTTTGATATAAGGATTCTGCTTCTTGAGGAGTGGTTAGAATAGGGATGGCAAGTTCATTCCATTTCTCAATAACCGCAGGTTTCATCACATCAGGACAGCTTTGATATAAGGATTCTGCTTCTTGAGGAGTGGTTAGAAGAGAGATGGTTTTTGAGGGATCTAAAACAAAATTTACCTCGTTTTCTGTAATTCCCAATACTTTTGATATTTTTTTTGCGTCCATAACAATCTACCTCCTTTTTTTATTAGATATGTTTAACGATAATTTTTAAAACAACTAAAGACAGAATAACATTATAATATTATTCTGTCAATGTCGAGCTCCGCGAATTGCACGATGTTAGAACCACTATTCTTTCTACTATTGGAGCTCCGAAGCTTTAGCGAAGGACTCCCCCCAGTCCGCACACTATTGTTTTTTAAATATAAAAAAACGAGAAGCATTCAATCTGCTTCTCGTTTGTGACAATCTCTTTATTTTAATCCAATAATGTAATAACTTCTGCTGGCAAGTATTTATCCAACTTATTGGATTTAAAAGCGATTAGTTCTCGTACTGCCGAAGAACTAATATGCACATGCTTTTGCATAGGAGGGATTAATATAGTAGTAACCATTTCATCCAATTGATAATTGTTAAAACTTATATTCAATTCCGATTCATACTCTGTTGTTAATCTTAACCCCCTAATCAACACTACTGCTTTTTCTTGAACAACAAACTCAACAGCTAGTCCGTAAAAAGATTTTACCAACACATTCGTTATGCCATTCTTTTCTAAAACAAGCTCAATCATTTCTTTCCTTTTAGATTCAGAAAACATCGGTTTTTTCTTTAAATTCACCAATAACCCTACGACCACTTCATCAAAAATCAGTGAACTTGCTTTTATTATATCCAAATGCCCTAAGGTTATTGGATCAAAAGTGCCTGGATATACTGCTCTTTTTATCATTTAGAACCCCTCCTTTTAAAAAGCAATATAATTGATTTACTTTCACTTCTAATTGCTGAAACGAACATTCTGTATCTATAATAATATCTGCTCTTTTTCTTTTTTCTTCTATCGGCATTTGTTTTGCTATTCTGCTTTCTATTTCTTTCTTTTTCAATCCTTTTTCATAAAGACGTTTATATTGTTGCTCATGGCTACACTCTACTACAATAATTTTATCAAACAATTTATCCCAATTGATTTCAAATAAAATAGCAGATTCCACAATACCAAAAGTCCTATTTCCTTTCTTTTTCACATCTTCACAAATAAATTCCCATACTAAAGGATGTATAAAATTCTGCAATTCCTTTAGTTTTTGATCGTCCTTAAAAACAATTTTATCAATCTTTTGAAAATCAATTTTATTGTCGGAAAAAACATCCTTCTCCACAATTTTTAATAAACTATCCGCGTACTTATCTTCAAGTAATTTTTTAGCTATTTTATCGGTATCAAAAACAACTACATCAATAAATCTTGCAAAGATATTTAAAACAGTACTTTTACCACATCCTATATTTCCTGTTAATCCATATACTGGCAATTTCAACATTTTATCACCTCCTCTTTCTTTTTGTAAGACATTGGATTGAATTTATAATATTTTTACGAGCTTGTTTTTCATACTTATTTTGAAAAAATTGAGTTAAATAAATAACTGGCCGCCTAAGAAAATACTCTAAAACAGCTAATCTTCCTTCGACAAAATCATCTTCAGAAACAAATTGATACTCTTTGCGAATTTGCTGTTCATATTCATCAAACTTTCTTTTTGACTGTCCTAAAATAGCAAGATCCACATCAGCAACTATCCGCATATCAAAATCAATAGGAAATTCAGTATGTTTAGTTACCATAATTAAATTCACAACTAACTGTTTTGTATCTTCAGATAATGAATCCTTTAGCATTTCTTTCATCGAAAGATCAGCACTTCTTTTCTCATTATCTTTTGCTTTAGGATCATAAATTACATCATGATACCAAAGAGCCCATTCTACCTCATTTGGATTTTGAACAAAATATCTAACTTGATTAAATTCCTCAATGCAAGCATCAATATGATTGAGTGTATGATATGAACGATGTGGCTCAGAATACTTTGATACAAGAGTATTATATGCTTTTTCCATATTCCCTTTTGCTCCAATATTCTTCCATAACAAAGCCCATAAATCTTTCCTTTTCGTACTCATAATTCCTCCTTTTTTATTGAAAGATTAAAAATCATTAAATTGTCAAAAAACACTTTTACATACAAAAAGAATGGCATTCTTTTACCATTCTGTCAAGCGAGCTCCGCGGGTAGGATTCGAACCTACGACCAAGTGCTTAACAGGCACCTGCGCTACCGCTGCGCCACCGCGGAATATTTTCATTATAATTCAAGCAATAAAATTAGTAAATAGATATATTTTAAATACTATGATATAATAAAATTATATAAGTTGTAAAATTGAAATAATAAATTTAATTTAACTTAATATGAACAAAAAAACCGAAAGATGGGAAATTTTAATGCGAATCATTATCACAATAGTAACAGGATTTATCTTAAATCTATGGAAAATACTCATAACAGTATTAATATTCATCAACCTTCTTATTACTCTTTTTACTAATAAAAGAAATAAAGAAATTGCAGAATTTTGTGAAACTTGGAACACTCAACTTTATATATTCTTAAGATATATAACATTCGTAAGCAATGAACGACCATTTCCATTCAACAAAATAAATAAAAATATTTCTAACTTTGAATAATAGTAAAATTACTTATTGCTCCTACTCGCCCTTGTCCTTTCTAATTCAGTTAGAAATTGTTTTCTTAAGCGAATATTCTTCGGGGTAATTTCCAAATATTCATCATCACTCATAATGCTCATGCCTCTTTCAAGAGTCATTTTTATTGGTGGAGTTAAATTAATCGCATCATCAGATCCAGAAGCACGCATATTTGTTAATTGCTTCCCTTTCGTAGGATTTACTGTTAAATCATGTCCCTTTGAAGCATTACCAATAACCATCCCCTCATATACTTCTGTATTAGCTCCAATATACAAAGCACCTCTACTCTGAAGATTAGAAAGTGAAAAACCAAGAGCCTTCCCTCTGGCCATTGAGACCATAGACCCAACATTATTTTTCTCAATATTTCCGACATAAGGCCTAAATTCAATAACGCGAGTATAAATCACTCCTTCGCCCTTTGCATCAATCACAAATTCATTTCTGTATCCTAACAATCCTCTTGTTGGGATTTCAAAGATAATCTTAACATTCCCATGGTCGGGAATCATCTCCATCATATTACCACGCCGTTTAGAAAGTTTTTTAATAATAGTCCCAGACACTTTTTCTGGTGCGATTATAGTTACCTCCTCAAAAGGTTCAAGCTTAACGCCATCTTGCTCTTTGATTATTACATGTGGTTGAGATATTTGCATTTCATATCCTTCTCGTCTCATATTTTCAAGTAAAATTGCAATATGCATTTCTCCCCTTCCATATATTTTATAATGATCAGAAGCAGAAAAATCAATTTTTAAACCAACATTAACCTCTAATTCTTTTTCCAATCTCTCTTTAAGCTGTCTATTCGTAACATATTTCCCTTCTTTCCCAGCAAAAGGAGAATTATTAATAAGTAAATTTAATGAGATTGTAGGCTCGTCAATATTAATAGCAGGTAACGCCTCTTGTTCTGCGTCTATACAAATAGTTTCTCCAATAAATATATCAGGAAGCCCAGCAATCATAACAATGTCTCCCGCTTCTGCTTGTTCTACTTCTTTTCTTTTCAATCCCTCAAAAGTGAATAATTTAGTTATCTTACCTTCGCGAATATCACCTTTTGAATCCTTAATAATAACTTTTGAATTATCTTTTATTTCTCCTTCATAAATCCTCCCAATTGCAAGTCTTCCTAAAAAATTGTCATAAGCAAGATTAAATGGTTGCATTCTTAATAATTTATTCCTTGCTTCTTCACTTGAAGAAACCTTAACTTCTTTTAAAATTACATCTAATAAAGGAATTAAATCATTAGAATCGTCATCTAAATCTGTTTTGGCGATCCCCTCTCTAGCGACAGTATAAATAGTTGTAAATTCAAGCTGATCATCATTAGCCCCTAAATCAAGGAAAAGTTCATAAACCATTTCTTTTGCAATATCAGGTCTTGCGGCTGGCTTATCTATTTTATTTAATACTACGATCGGTTTTAATCCTAAATCAAGAGACTTTTTTAAAACAAATTTTGTTTGTGGCATTGGCCCTTCCTGAGCATCAACTACCAAAAGAACAGAATCAATGGAACGCAAAACACGCTCAACTTCAGAACCGAAATCAGCGTGTCCAGGCGTATCCACTATGTTTATTTTTGTGCCCTTGTAATAAACAGAAGTATTTTTTGAATAAATTGTTATACCTCTTTCTTGCTCAAGAGTATCGCTATCCATACTGTCTCCAGCTTCAGACATACCTGTTTGACGCATCAACATATCAGTCAAAGCTGTTTTGCCATGATCTACATGGGCGATAATTGCTATATTACGTATTTCCATTATGCCTATTTATACTATAAATCTTAAAAAAAATCAACAAAAAAACCTTCGACATATTCGAAGGTCTTTTTGCGTTCAGACTTATCGTCCGAATCTCTGGCCTCTTTGATCTCTGCGCTTTGACCAACAATCTCTACAATAAATTGGTCTATCTTGCGCTGGTTCAAACGGAAGTTCCGTTATTTCTTTACCGCAATCACTGCAAGTCCAGCTTCCTTTGACCATCTCACGAGGAGGAAAATCTCTTCGAGGACGATCGTTATTGTCTCTGTTATAATCCATATAATGATAGTTTAATAAATTTAAGCGACCTTTACGACTTATAAGTCGCTCTATTGTCTAAATACAAGGACTTAACTGTCTACAAATATTATAAACATACTATCTTTAATAAGTCAATAGCAAAAGAAAAAAGCCCTGATGTTTTTTAACATCAGGGCTTTATATTTGTTTTACCATTATTACACTCTCCATTTTTCTTCTACCTTGAACTTAGTTAATCTCTCCGAATCCCGAATTTCCTTCTCGCATTCATTGCTAAGATAATATAACAAGAAGGGTTGAATTTCAATCTTTTTCTGTTGAAAATCTATTTTCAACAGAAAACAATGGTAATGGTAATCCTTATCATCAAAATAAAAACTCACTCGTTCTGCGCCATCCATTGCTACTCCTCTTATTTCCCCTTTTATCAATAAGTAATGTCTTAGTATCTCAAATATTAAAGAAATTATAATTTTCCTGTTCATTTTAATTCCCCCCTTATTTTATAGAATTGTTAAAAAACAATTATATGCCCAGTAGAACATTTAATGTTTTACTAGCGCATTTTTTAAAGGAAAACCGAAGAACTCTCTTCAATCCCTTCTTAGATATTCTACTCCTTAATTGAATATTTGTCAAGCCCTTATAAATTACTTTATAAATTTCATCTATGTTTCTAGAATCTTGGACATATAGAACTGAATCTCCCGCTACTTCAGGAATAGATGTATTAGGACTCGTAATTACAAGGGTTCCAAATGACATCGCTTCCAAAATAGGCAGCCCAAAACCTTCATAATCCGACAACCATATCAATGCATCAGCTGAATTATACAATAAAGATAATTTCTTATCTGAGATAAAATCTTTTCTTAAAATCGCTTTTCGTCCCAAGCGAGTGTTTATTACTTTTGATAGCTCATCTATGTCAATAAAAGGTGAAGTAATATTTTTACCGATAACTAAAAATTGATAATCAGATAATTTTTTAGCTATTCTTTCAAAAGCAAGCATTACCTCTGGAAGATGTCTACGATTAGAGATTGCTCCAACAAATAAAATAAATTTATTTTTAACTTTTTGAGAATTAAAAGAAGAAATTGATTTATCTACGCCAAGATAATTAACTATAATCTTCTCTAGATTTATTTTGTAATATTTTACAATCTCTTTTTTACTATATTCAGAACAAGCTATTATTTTATTTGCTCTTTTAGCTGAAATTTTAGAGAACTTTCTTAGTAAAATTCTGTCAAAAATACTTGGCCAATTATATAAATCAGGACGCGCCTCATAAATAATATCATGCAAAACAATCACTGTTTTTTTAAAATAGAAAATTGGAGATACGTACGCTGGACAAAATAGAACATCAATCTTATCTCTATACGCTGCTATCGGCAAAAGAATATGCATAAAAAGAGCATTACTCAAACCACCAAAAGATAAAACTTTTTTTTGGAATATAGCACTATCTAAACTCAAATCATCTGGAATTTCTTTTCTAAAGTATAAAACAAATTCTACATCTTTTGGCAATTCCAATTGATCCCATTCCTTTAACAGATTGATCAAATATCTGCCAACTCCTGTTCGCCTACCTTCTATGTTTTTTGCGTCAATGCCAATTTTCATATTTTCCCGTCTTTCTTAAATAAAAATCTTCAAGCCCTTGCAAAACCGATTTCGCCCATTCTCTTTTTTTGGGAATAAAAATAATCTTGAATATCTGCTTAATAAAAATCCATCCTGTTAATTTAAAAATAAAAATCTTCTCAAAAAAAGAACCATTTTTGCGCGCCATGATTAAAGCATTGCGGGTATGATAATAAACATAAGAAGAAGAACCTTCATGCGTCCCAACCGAACACTTATGCCATATTTTTGCGCTCGGAACAAAAGTACACTTATACCCAGCTTTACGCGCGCGCAAACAATAATCAGCATCCTCATAATATAAAAAATAATCTTCGTCCAAAAAACCGATCTTATCTATTACTTCTTTTTTTATTAAAAAACAACACCCAGTTATATAATCAACTTTTTTTATTTGATTGTATTTTTCGCTATCCGGTTTATTTAAACCAATATGAGTTCCATTTACTTCAAACGGATTTATATTTATTTTACCACCGGCAAACCATATAACTTCAGGATTATCATGATAATAAATCTTAGGCCCAAACAATCCGCCGTTTCTATCGCCTTCCGCTTGTTTTATCAATTCACTCAAAAAATATTTATCAACTTTTGTGTCGTTATTCAAAAGCAAGATATAATCAGCGCCATTTTTTAAAGCATATTTTATGCCTATATTATTTCCTCCGCTAAATCCCAAATTAGTTCCAATAGGAAGTAGGGAAATTCTTTTATCAGAGTCTATATCTTGAAGTCTATCCAATGAATTATCAGTTGAGCCATTGTCAACAACAACTATCTTATAATTCCAATAGTTATTTTGCTTTAATGATTTTAAACATTCCAAAGTATCTCTCCACCCATTCCAATTAAGAATGATAACAAATACTTTTGGATGCATATTGCTATTTCTCAATCTCAATATTTTCTATAATAATATTGTTTATTGGATGATCTCCACGCGATTTATCTACTTCTGTATTTTCAATTTCAGACACTACTTCCATTCCCATAATAACTTTTCCAAAAACAGTATGCTTGCCATCAAGCCAAGGCGTTTCGCTAGCAGTCACAATAAAAAATTGACTGCCATTAGTATCTGGTCCAGAATTAGCCATTGCCAAAGATCCTTTAACAAGCTTGTGTTGGTTTATTTCATCTTCAAAAGAATATCCAGGTCCGCCAGTTCCATCATCAGCCCAATTATCATCTTTGCTATTCGGATCTCCTGTCTGGATCATAAAATCTTTAATAACGCGATGAAATTTAATTCCATCATAAAAACCTTGACTAGATAATTTTACAAAATTATCAACAGTTTTAGGCGCATCATCTTGAAAAAGTTTTAATTTAATATCTCCAAAATTAGTTTTTATTATTGCGAAAATATCTTCCGATTTTTCAACATCAACAATTTCATCAATATTCTCAATTATAGGAACATCATTTTTCTGATTTCTTGAATTGAAAAAATAGGCACCTATTATGACAAGCCCTATAAATGATATTGATAAAAATAAATGATATCCGAAATTGCTATTTATATCCATAATTTTAAATTAATTACATTATCCCCATCATCTTTTGAGCTGCAGATGATTGAGCTTTTTTTAATGCCTGATTAAGACAATCTTTTAAAACAATCGCTTGCTGTTCCGATGTTAAATCGGAATTCAAAATAATATCTTCAATCATAAAATTACCGTTCACAATAACTTTAACTCCATCTTTTTCAGCATCAAATTTTTCTCTAGCTATTTCGCTCTGTAAACTTTTTAATTGAGCTAATTGCTTAAATTTATCAAACATAATTTTAAATTAACTCCATTATAGTATCTTTAAATAAATTTTACAAGATATAAATAAGCCACAAATTTGATAAATCAAATTTGTGGCTTATTTCGTACTGCTTATTCATAACTATAATCACCGCCATTTTCATTCCTTCTTTCATTTTCGTTTTCGTTTTCTTTCAATTGATCTATCACAGACCAAACCACTAAAAATAAAGTAACTAAAACTATTATTACTTTTATAATAAACATTTTCTCACCCCCTCCTTATATTAAAAAAGAACCATAATAACAATATAGCATATTTTATCTATTTTGTCAATAGCTACCTATTGTGAACGATTTTCGAACTGCCAACTGGTTAGATCTAGTTAAATATCCTGAATTAATTTTATCACAAATAAAACAGTTATTACAACTTATCACATCCTAATGACATTTCGAGTAAGGTTAATTTCAACCCTACCCCTTACTTTTTTTCACAATTTTTTTATCATACTTCCACTTGTCTGAAATTTTATATAGAGATTAAAAACCAAGTGAAATTAATTGCATATACAGATCGTAGATATTTTTATTAAGTTTATAGGATGCATTTAAAACCATTGATTAAATAAAAATTAACCAATCTATAACTTAAATTTATACGCATTTTTTGTTTGTTTAATTTGTTTGAGGTGGTAGAATAATAAAATAAAGGAAAATTATTATGTCAATTGAAATATACGAAAAAGCCGCAAAAAAATTTAAACCAAATAAAATTAAAATTTTGTTTATTGCAGAATCTCCTCCTTTTAAAAAGGAGGGAGAAGAACTAAGATATTTCTATTTTGAAAATTCAAGAGGTAAAGACTTTCTTTTCGGAAGTATTATGGAGGTTTTATTTCCAAATGAATATGACATTTTCAAAACCAATAAGGACAAAATTTTATTGTTAGATAAATTTAAAGAAAATGGCTTTTTCTTAATTGATGCTTGTGATTATCCTATTAATCAACATAAGGATAGAGATTTATTTATTAACAATGATTTTCCAAAACTAATACAGAAGATAAAAACTTTAATTGATAATGATACCAAAATAATTCTGATAAAAAAGAACATCTTTGAATTATTATTTGATAAACTTAAATCACATGGATTTAATGTAATTAATGATGAACATTTAGATTTTCCTTCTTGTGGAAATCAATTAAAGTTTAAGAACAAGCTTAATAATCTTCTGGCATGTCAAACTAAACTCTAAAATTTTCCTTCGGAATGTTGCACTAAATTTTAGTCCTACGGGGAATATAACAAAGATTATAATGGGTATATTTATATTCCAGATTTAAGTCCACGCTCCTAATTTAAAATAATAAATTATTATTAAGAATTATGTGCTGTTCGGTATCATTTTCATTACCTTGGAAGTCATATCTAAAAAGATTTTAACTTCGCACTTCATCTTTTTTGATTCTTTTGGATTAACACTACGCAACTTCTCATCCATAAAATCGTATCTTACAGTCACGAGATCGTCTATCTTGATCTTTTTTTTGTTTTTTAATGTAATTTCGTATCGCTTTAAATCGTTATTTGTCTCATAACAATCAATTTTATTAATGCCAAGTTTTAGCAAATCGTCTTTACCAATTTTATCTGAAAGCTCTTTTAGATCATGTCCATTTTTACCCTTAAGCAGATTATTTAATTCTGCTTTTGTTCTTCTGCCATGTTTGTCTTTTAGAAGTAAAAGTAGATAGGCCTTGAGCAATAACTCACAATGAAAAGACAAAAGCATATATACAGAACGAGAATATGCAACATCAGTACCGCCTTGATGGATTCGTTCAAGACATCGTAAGATAAAATTAAAACCTCCGCTCGCCCTATGAATAGCTTTGGTCCCCCATTGTTTAGCAAGAGGCCAAATTTTAGGAGGATATGGTTTTATATTATAAATTTCTTTTATAGATTTCTTAAGGTCAAAACCAAGATTATATCTTTCTCCAACGGGTAGTTGATCTCTTAATTCATCCCATACGCGAAGCTGAAGCTTTTTTAATTTCTGGACATCAGAAGAATAAATTACACAGCTACGAATTTTATCTTCGAAGTCTTTCCATTCGTCATAGAGTTTTTTTTCTTCTTTTTTCATAACACTTCGAGGAGATATAATTAGTATATTTATATTCTGGATCTAACTCCACAAGCCTAATTTAACATATTTTACCCCACTCTGCCACTCACTATATATTTTATCTCAGTTAATATCCTGAATTAGTTTTAATTATGACCCTACCCCCTACTCTTTTTCACAATTTTTTTATCATATCTCCCCTTGTCTGAAATTTTATATAGAAATTAAAAACCAAGTAAAATTAATTGCACATCACTTTATTTCTCTCTCATAACTATCCCGCGAATAAGATGCCAAAATTTTACTGGGCCAGTTGCTCCAGCTTTAGTCTGTTTTTCTTCTGTTAATTTTAGAATCTTTGTTTTATTAAGAATTTTTTTAAATTCTTCTAAATTATAAAAAGACATTTCTGAATGATTTTTTGCCCAGTCATCTTCTATTCCTAAAAGAGAAAAAACAAAAATGCCATTCCTTTTTAAACCTCTTTGAATATCTATTAGTTTTTGTTTAGAATCTTCTTTATTTAAAAACTGTAATGAATTCCATGCGACAATCAACTGATATGTATTTGGCTTTATATCATAATCCTCTATATTTTTATAGATTGTTGATACTTCTAAGTTCTTACATGATTTTTTTGTCTGTTCAATACAATCTTTGCATGAATCTACTGCTTTTACTTTAAATCCTTTTTTAGCTAAATATTTAACACCTACGCCCGCTCCACATCCTAAATCTAAAGCTAATCCCTTTTTTTGATTATAAGATTCTAAGATATTAACAGATTCTATTAATAGACCTGTTGGTTTACGGGTTTTTGTCTTTTCTATAAAGTTTTTCCACTTCAATTTTTTTAGCATATTAGAGATATGGTAGCATAATTAATTATAAAAAAGAATAGCGGTCAAATTTTATTGACCGCTATTATATTATCGATTATCCTGCATTTTATTATGCATCCCCATCAGCATTGCAATCATCACCACCATCTTCTTGGCTTCCATCTTGATCAGATGTGCATCCAGTTGAAGAACCCGAATCCTTGCAATTAACTTCTTTATTCCAAAAATTAAAACGATTAAGTTGATCCATGATTATATCCTTATCCAAGTTTGTTAAAAATTAGATTAATCTTATTTGCATTTTGTGTCAATACACTAATTTACATCCGTTTCGTGTGGGTATAGTTGCCTTATTTTTACTATAGACATAAAAAAATAATGTTATTTCAATAACCCCTTATAAATCCTCAACATCTATTTAATTATACCAAAAATCATAGAATTTTTTAATCCCAAAACAGAGTCCTCTACGATGCCTCCATGAGTACTCCATAGCAATTTTTAACCGCAACTGGATTCCCGCTTTCGCGGAAATAACAAAAGAAAATATGTCGCGCGGATCGTCGCCCCGACTTCTGTCGGGACTCCTCCCGCGAGATTGCCACGTCGTCCCGCTCATAAGCGGGACTCCTCGCAATGACAAGAGAGTTTTGATTTTATCGCCTGTCCGCCTCGGATGGAGAAAAATCTGTCTTTATTTTTATTCTCCTACTCGCAATAATATGTAAGTAGCATGCTACGTAGCAAATTGGCTACCGGGCAGGGATTCGAACCCCGATTAACAGGACCAAAACCTGTCGTCCTACCATTAGACGACCCGGTAAATTATTCCTCGCAACATTCTACTACTGCCAGCTCTAATGGAAGTTGTGGGAAATCCAATGATTTAATATCGCCTTCTGCATCAATGAAGATATGAATTAGCTTTACTAAATCTTGATTAGAAAACTTTTGGCCTTGGCCAATAATACCACTCAATTGCTCATCAGTCAATTCAGGAGCGACTAAACCCGCTAGAGAATTATCTGTTTTTATAATCATCATTTTTCTCAAGTAACTAATAAGCGATTTATTAAATTGAACTAAATCATTGCCATTATTAATGATACTATTAATATGAGTAATTGCCATACCCTGCTGTTTTTCAGCTATAAAATTAACAAAATCCTGAATAGCTTTAATATCAGCTACACCCAAAATATCTATAACTTCTTCCAATGTTATCTCCTTATCCTGCGCGCTCATGATCTGCCCCAATAAACTTTCAGCATCACGAACGCACCCATCCGCATTCAAAGCAATTAACTTCAAAGCTGGTTTATCTATCTTAACTTTTTCTTTCTTGGAAATCCCCTCCAATCTATTAATAATTTTTTCCAATGGCAACTTACGAAAATCAAATTTTTGACATCTTGAAATAATTGTCTGCGGAACTTTATGAATCTCTGTGGTAGCTAAAATAAAAATAGCATAAGTTGGTGGCTCTTCTAATGTTTTCAACAAAGCATTAAAAGCCGGCTGAGTAAGCATATGAACTTCATCAATAATAAAAACCTTATTTTTCAAACTAGCTGGAGTAAATTTAATTCCATCACGAAGCTCACGAATTTCGTCAATCCCACGATTTGAAGCTGCGTCAATTTCAATTAAATCAAAGCATCTCCCGCTATTTATTTCCATACAAGCATGACATTTATTACACGGCTCATACCCGTTTTTTGTTTCGCAATTTATTGCCTTAGCAAGCAACCGCGCTATAGTTGTTTTTCCTGTGCCTCTGCTACCGGTAAATAAATAAGCATGAGCTACTTTATCTAAGGACAAAGCGTTAGTGATTGTTCTTATAACATGCTCTTGTCCAATCACTTCTGAAAAAGTACTTGGACGATATTTCCTATACAAAACTAAACTCTGTTCCATATTATTTCTTAAACACTATAAACTTATATCCTACAAAATTCCAAACCATAGAAAAGAATGTAGCTAATACTTTAGCAAAATTAACCCACAGCTCTGGGCTGAATATTGGTGGAACAAAAGTAGAAACTCCATAAACAATGCTCGTATTTATTGCTGATCCTATTACAGCTATTGTAATAAATTGAATAAATTCCGATTTAACATTTCCGCCTTTGGATTGAAAAGTCCATACCTTATTCCAAGAATAACTATTAATAACAGCAACAATAAATGCTACAACATTAAAAACAATAATAAATCCGCCTTTATAAATTCCCGTCTGCCACATCAATAAATTCAACACTCCAAAATCAATAGCAGCATTTGAAAAACCAATCAACGCAAACTTTGCTATCTGATAGAACACAGGTATTTTACGACTAATCAAATAAGAAACATAAAGTCCGATTACAGATAAAATTGGAAGAATAATCGGAAGAGTCCATAAATAAGGGATTGTTTGATCTAAGCTTTTAATTATTATCATTAAAAACCATGAAACAACTTCGCCAATTATCAATCCAAATAAGGCATCTATTTTTTTCATAATGATATTATAGCACAAAAAAATATTTAACAAAATACGATATCATGATAAAATATAAATAATGCGAAAAACAACTATTCTTTTATTATTAATAATGCTATTAGGAGGAATTTTTCGTTTCGGAAATTTAGAACGTACGCCTCCAGGTCTTTACCCAGACGAAGCAATAAATGGAATGGATGCAATTCAAACACTTGAAACTGGACAATGGAAAGTTTTTTATCCTGAGAATAACGGACGCGAAGGCTTATTTATATGGATGATTGCTTTAAACTTTAATATATTTGGAATATCTGTATGGTCATTAAGATTCACAAGCGCCATTATTGGATTTTTAACTATTTTAGGATTATTTTTAATGGCAAAAGAATTATTCAATGAAAAAATAGCTCTTTTGAGTAGTTTTTTCTTAGCTGTTAGTTTTTGGCATACTAATTTCAGCCGAATTGGATTCCGCGCCATTCTTGTTCCATTCCTAATGTGCTTTTCATTCTATTTCTTATTTAAAGGAATAAAAAGTAAAAAACTTATTTATTTTATAATCGCTGGAATATTCTATGGATTAGGATTTTATACATATATTGCGTTTAGAGCTTCTATTCTACTTTTAGGAATGTTGCTTTTGATAAAAATGTGGAACTATTGGAAAGAAAACAAATCTTCAAAATGGTCTCTGAAAAAAAATTATATTAAGGATGGATGGTGGAAATGGGATGTATTTTTTATAGTTATCTTAATTGTTGTTATTCCATTATGCTTACATTTTTATAAAGTCCCACAAGATTTTATGGGACGCGCGAATAACGTTTCTGTTTTTAACAGCGAACAACCATTTAAAGCATTAGCTATAAGCACTGCTAAAACCGCAATAATGTTTAATTTTATCGGAGACTGGAATTGGCGCCATAATTATTCCGGAGCGCCAATGCTTGCTTGGACGGTCGGAATTTTATTTTTAATAGGCTTAATATTAATAATCAGAAAAATTATATCTGATGGATGGAAAATGCTCTCTCCGGTAATTTTAATTACAATTTTATGGTTTGCTATTATGCTTTTACCGGCCATTTTTACAATTGAAGGAATTCCGCACGCGCTCAGAACAATCAGCATTATTCCAGTTGTTTATATTTTTGCCGCGTTAGGATTCGCTTGGATGTCTGATAAATTATTTAAAAATGTAAATAAAAAATTAGCTGTTATTTTTATGGCCACAATTCTAATACATCCTGTTTACGCAAACTTTAACCAATATTTTTGCCGATGGGCAAACGATCCAGATGTGGCTGGTGCTTTTGAACAAAATTTAGTTGATATAGGAAATTA
This sequence comes from Patescibacteria group bacterium, assembly GCA_042571625.1. GTDB lineage: Bacteria > Patescibacteriota > Minisyncoccia > Portnoybacterales > UBA2143 > JBHPFQ01. The sequence continues at coordinate 15,096 of JBHPFQ010000001.1, forward strand.
TCTAAATAGCATGCCATTAAATATTAAAAAGTATGTTATTATTAATAGATCAGGAGTTCCAGTTCCTTATCCTTATGGTCCATCAATGCCGGCTCAAACAGTTATGTTTATTGAACACGCCAAAAATATAAAGAACGTATTTTATATTAAACCAGAAAATATTAATCAAATTCAATATAATGAGACAGACGTAATAACTTTATTGCATCCCAATGAAGAAATAATGAACAATCTTCACAACCGCTGGCCAAATGGCAAAGTTAGAAAAGGAAATAATATTTGGAGTTTCTTAATTAATTAATAAAAAAATAAATAATAAATATATGACATTTACAAATAGAATAACAAAAATTATAGCCACTCTTTTGCTCGTCTTAATGCTCGGACTGGCTTTTTTTAGTATGCGTGGCGACTCTGCAACTATGGATGAATTAGCACACACTCCTGCTGGTTATTCGTACATTACTCAAAAAGATATGCGTCTTAATCCAGAACATCCGCCATTGTTAAAAGACTTAGCTGGATTATCTGTATGGCTCGGTTCAAAAATAACAGGTAAATCAATCGTCTTTCCAAAAACTACTAATTGGACAGAAAAATTAAATGGCCAATGGGAATTCGGAAGAGACCTACTATATAGAAACGGGAATGACGCAGATAGTATTATTTTCTGGGGACGCCTACCAATGCTTTTGATAATGTTAATTCTAGGAATTTATGTTTTCAAATGGGCGCACGAACTTTACGGAAATAAAGCAGGATTGTTAGCTCTTTTCCTTTATTCTTTATCACCTACTTTCATCGCGCATGGACGATATGTTACAACCGATGTTGGAGCAGCAGCAGCTTTTTTTATATCAATATATTATCTAGTAAAATGGGTTAATAACCAAAACAAAAAAAATCTTATTATAGCTGGAATTGTTTTTGGATTAGCTCTTTTAACTAAGTTTTCTTTGGTATTATTAATTCCATATTTTGTTTTTATAGTAATGGCTTGGAGTTTAATCAATTATAATAAAGATACTAAATTGCCACACTTTACCGCCATTGTCAGATCGCTCGCGATACCACTTATTTCTCTATTTCTCATCGGAATTATTGGCATGGCTTTGATTTGGCCTGTTTATAAATTTCATATATTAAATTATCCAGAAACAAGACAAACCTTTGACACAATAGCAAATCTTGGATCATACGGAAATCGCTTGCTTGCCGACTCAGTAATATGGATGTCTGAAAAATCAATCCTACGACCTTATGGACAATTCTTCCATGGGTTACTTATGGTTATTCAACGCTCTGTCGGAGGAAATACAACTTATTTCTTAGGTGAAATTTCAAGATTTGGCTGGCGAAGTTATTTCCCTATTGTATTTTCAATTAAAGTTCCTTTAGTATTCCTAATATTAATTTTAATAGCTTTTCTTACTTCTGCTCGCAATATTAAAAAATTATTTAAAAAAGAAAATTTTGCTGAATTTGCCTTGCTATCATTTTTTATTCTGTACTGGGTAATGAGTATTAGAAGCACTCTTAATATTGGCGTCAGGCATGTATTACCAATCTTTCCTATTCTTTATGTTCTGATCAGTGGCCAGATTATTAAAATAAAAAATAAAAAACTTAATATATTTCTTATTATTATGTTGTTGTGGTATGCCATCGGAACAATAAAAATCTATCCAAACTTTTTAACTTATTTCAATGAAATTGCAGGTGGACCAGAAAATGGATATAAGTATGCTATTGATTCTAATCTAGATTGGGGTCAAGACTTAAGAAGATTAAAAAATTGGATAGAAAAAAACAACATAAATAAAATCTATGTTGAATATTTTGGCGGAGGAGATTTAAATTATTACTTAGATGGAAAATGGCAAACATGGTGGGGAGAACGAGATCCTTCTGAATTACCTTCTGACAGCTGGTTAGCTGTTTCTACTACCCTTATCCAAGGAGGAAGAGGAATTGCCGCTCCAAATATCAGTAATAGAACTGACTATTATGAATGGCTTAACGATTATGAGCCAGTTACGGTTATAGGAAATTCAATTTTTGTCTATCATATACAATAGCTATTTATAATACACTCTCCCATTTATTCTTAAATCAACATATTCTAAAGACTTTCTTGACTCTTTAACGAGCTCGCTTAAAACTGCTTCCAATGATTCTGTCTGTTCTTTTATTGAACTATGACTATCAAAATAAATTAGCCATCCCTCATTTGTTTTTACTATTAAGTCATTTTCGGATATAATTTCAAAATTATCTATTTTAATATTTGAATCGCTAGCCAATGTTTTTTTTACCTCAATAATAAAATTTATCATTTCAGTTGATGCTACGATATTTTTTATTTTCGTATGCAAACTATCTGATTTATTTCTTAAATCATAAATAGTTAAAATTAAGCTTCCGCTAATTAATGGAGATTCTTTAAAAATAACGCCATTTTTATCTATATTAAAACATTGGCTAATTTTTGGCGTACTAGTTGCAGTGTCTTTTTTAGCTTCGCACCAAACACCTACGTTCTGATGCTCAAGAATGTTAACTTCTAACAAACTCGGCATTTTCTTATTTATAAAAACTGATTCAATTTCAGGAGAAATTTCCAATATATTCGCTTTAATTTTCTCAATAGGAGCTAAAATAATATTTTTCTGCGAAATTAACCCTATTTTTTTCCCATCTAAATTTCTATGAATAATTTCTAACGCTTTTGATTCTATAACACTTTTATCAACACTAATATTTATTTCTTTTATCATTAAGAAAGACGAAAAAAACAAAAAATAAGCCAAACCGGCTATTAAGAATAAAAATAATATAAGACCAATTATTTTTCCGACATATCGCCTTTTTTTTCTAATAGGCTTTTTTCTATGCATTGTTTGCCGCCAATATATTTTTGCAAAACCTCTGGGATTCTAATACTTCCATCCTCTTGTTGATAATTTTCAATTATAGCGATAATTATTCTTCCAATTGCAAAAGCAGTTCCATTAACTGTATGAACAAATTTTAACCCATCTTTGCCTCTATAACGAATATCCAAACGCCTTGCCTGCCAATCTGTGCAATTACTAGTTGAATGAGTTTCACGATATTCATTAGAAGAAGGCATCCACGCTTCTATATCCCATTTTTTAGCTGCTGGATCACCTAAATCTCCTGAGCAAATATTAATTACTCTATATGGAATTTTCAAAAGTTTCATTAATTTTTCTTCAATTTCTAAAAATAAAGTATGCTCTTCCTTGGATTTATCGGGATGACAAAAACTAAACATCTCTAATTTATCAAACTGATGTACCCGTAAAATTCCTTTAGTATCTTTCCCATAAGCTCCTGCTTCTCTCCTAAAACAAGTAGAAAATCCAATATATCTAAGAGGCAAAATCTCTTCTTCAAACACTTCATTCATATACATCGCTCCAATTGATTGCTCGGAAGTTCCAACTAAATATAGCCCATCTTTCTCTAGAAAATAAACTTCATCTTTTCCTCGATCTAAATACCCCATCCCTCTCATTGCTTTTTCTTTTAACATTACAGGAGGAATAACAGGTCTAAATCCATATTCTTTAGTTACATTCAAAGCCAACTGAGCTAAAGCAAATTCCAATAAAACTGCTTCATCTTTTAAATAGCCGAAACGTGTTCCACTAACTTTAGCAGCTCTCTCCACATCAATAATATCCAATTTTTCTGCTATTTCTAAATAATCTTTTGGCTCAAAATCAAATTTTGGTTTTTCTCCTTGTTCTCTTAAGACTTTATTGTCATTATCATTCTTTCCTTCAATTACATCATCCAATGGCATATTTGGAATCTCTCTCATTAGATTATTAAATTCTTTTTCTACTGCTTCTAATTCTGGCTCAATCTTTTTTATGCTGATCTTAATCTCTTTAGCTTTTTCTTTATCGTCCCTGCCTAATTTATTTTTTTCTGATTTTAATGCCTCAACCTTTTGCAATAATTCCCTCCTTTTTTTATCCACTTCTAAAAGCAAATCAACATCGCAGTTGACCTGTTTCTTTCTACAGCCATCTTTAATTTTATCTATATTCTCTCTTATAAATTTAATATCTAACATATTTTTATTCTTTTGGTTTCATTAACGGAAACAAAATTATTTCCCTTAAACTATTAGAATCTGTTAACAAAGCCGCTAACCTGTCTATCCCCATTCCAAACCCTGCTGCTGGTGGCATACCATACTCCAACGCCTCAATAAAATCATGATCATACCTCTGTGCCTCCTCATCACCTTCTTGACGATTTTTTTCTTGCTCTTTAAATCTCCTATCCTGCTCTAATGGATTATTTAATTCAGAAAAAGCATTAACTATTTCAACTCCACCAACTACCAATTGAAACCTTTCTGTTTTTTTAGAATCATCTTTTAATTGTTTAGCTAATGGAGATATTTCTATAGGATGATGAACAATAAAAGTTGGATGAATAATTTTCTTAACCACTTCTTTCAACTCTTCATCATTGCTAGCTAAATCTGAAAATTCTTTAACTTCAAAAGATTTTTGAAAATCAATTTCGCTCTTAATCCCGCTTTGTTGAACAATATACCTAAAAAATTCTTCTGTAATTTTCATTAAATCATTATAATCAGCATATGCCCAATAAAATTCCAACATTGTAAAATCAGGATTATGTGATGAATCCAAGCCCTCATTGCGAAAACACCTTCCAATTTCATAAACTTTCTCAAATCCTCCAACTAATAATCTTTTTAAATATAATTCAGGCGCTACGCGCAAATACAAATCAATATCTAAAGAATTATGATGCGTTTTAAATGGACGAGCTAATGCTCCGCCCGGAATAGTTTGTAAAATAGGAGTTTCTACCTCAACAAAATCTTTTTTATTTAAAAAATCTCTAATTGATTTAATGATCTTACTACGAATAAGAAATTTCTGCCTAACATCATTGTTCATTATCAAATCCAAATATCTCTTTCTAAATCTTTCTTCAACATCCTTAATCCCATGCCATTTTTCTGGCAAAGGTAATAAACTCTTTGACAACATCCTAAAATTTTTAACCAACAAAGTTTTTTCTTGTTTTTTTGTTAAAAATAAAATACCCTTAACTTCAATAAAATCTCCGATGTCAAAATTATCTTGGGAATATTTATATTCCTTTTCTCCAACTTCATCACGTTTAATATATATTTGAAATTTTGCCGTTCCATCTTCAATATTTCCAAACGCAGAACCGCCATGCTCTCTAATCGCTATTAAACGGCCAACTAAAATAAGCTCTTCCCCATCATTAAAATCATCAATCGCCTGCTGGCAAGTATGAGTCTTATTAGTTTTGGATGGATAAGGATCCTTGATATTTTTTAATTTATCTATCCTTGCTTTTCTTATTTCTTCTATTGATGGCATTTTAAATTTATTTAATACTAATTATCTCATATCTCATCTTCCCTCTTGGAGTTTTTATTTCTATTTTATCTCCGATTTTTTTATCTAAAAATGCCTGACCCAAAGGCGATTCATTAGAAATTTTACCTTGCCCGGGATTTGCCTCATGAGAACCAACAATTGAAAAAACTTTTTTTTCTTTTTTACCAGCTCCAAGCATTAATTCAACCTCAATAACTGAACCCATCTGAACGATTCCTTTTTGTTTGCTACTAGAATCAATTAATTCTGCGTCCCTAATAATATCTTCTAATTCCAAGATACGACCCTCATTAAAAGACTGCGCTTCTTTAGCGGAAGAATATTCAGCATTTTCCGACAAATCACCTAAAGATTTAGCTTCTTCAATTCTTTTAGCTATTTCTTTACGCTTTTTTGTTTTCCGATCATTTAATTCTTGCTCAAATTTTTTAAGTCCTTCAGATGAAATATATTTCATAAAAATTAATTATTTTTTAATTATTCCTCTTTATTAAAATACCATTCTAAAGCATCTTTGGCAACAGGAACAGCTGCTTCATGCCCCTCCCCTCCTTCTTCTATTAAAATAGTCAAAACAATCTGCGGATCTTCATATGGAGCAAAACCAACAAACCATGAATGCATCTGATCGGTTCCAAATTGCGCTGTTCCAGTCTTGCCAGCAACTTTTATAGATAAATTACTCATTGAGCAAGCCGATCCTGATATTACTGCCTTTCTCATTCCTTTTTTAACAACGTTCAAATTATCATAACTAATAAAATTGTCTCTAACAACAACAGGAGAAATATCTTTAAATTCTCCGCTATCTAAATTAATAATTTTGTCAACTAATTGAGGCTGATATAAAATTCCTCCGTTTGCAATAGCTGATATTGATGATGCCATCTGAATTGGCGTAACTAAAATATCTCCCTGTCCAATAGACGCATGATAAGTATCACCCAAATTCCATTCTTCATCCGGCTTATTGCTTTTTTTCCATTCCTCATCAGGAATTAAACCAGCAGATTTATTAGGTAAATCTATATTAGTTAACTGACCTAAACCAAAATATTGAAGGTATTCTTTAATCCTATCCATCCCAAGACCTTCAACTTTATCATACCCTCCACCTATAGTATAAAAAAACACATTGCACGACTGGGCTATAGCTTCTATTATATCAATAAATCCATGCGTTTTCCAATCTGGAAATTTATAAATTATTTCAGGACTATATTTATTCGCAATGCTAATTAATCCAGTACAATTTATTTTCTGACTAGGCGATATAATATTTTCTTCTAAAGCAGCAGCCGCTATAAGCGGTTTAATTATTGATCCAGAAGGATATTGTCCAGATATAGCCCTATTCAAAAATGGCTGGTTGGGATCGTTTCCCAATCTATCCAAATCTTCTTTAGAAATTCCGCGTGAAAATAAGTTATTATCAAAACTCGGGAAATTAACTAAAGCTAGAACTCCTCCATCGCGAGGATCCATAGCCACTCCAACTGCCCTTTTAAGCTTAAGCTTATTAAGCATCTCTTTAATTAACTGATAAAGTTTAATTTGCAAATCTTTATCAATATGAGTAACTAAGCTTTCTCCTGGCAAAGCTGGTTCAACAGAAATTAAATTTAACTTTTCGCCCACTGAATTTACTTCAACATTCCTTCCGCCATAAATTCCTCTGAGTATGCCTTCATACTGCAATTCCAAACCCATTTTTCCGATCTTATCACTAAGAAAATAATCTGGATATTTTTCTAAATCTCCGAATCCGATATCTCCAGTATATCCCAAAATATGCGAAAAATAGGATGAATCAATATATTCTCGAACAATACTTTTTTCCACGCGCGCTCCCATCCATTCAACAGATAAAGCTTCTAACGCCAGCGCTGAATCTTTTTCAATATCCTTCAATAAAATCAACTGACTAAATTCGTCTTTTGCTTGTTCTATTTTCTGTACTAAATCCTCTAATAAAATCTCATTTTCTTCTTTAGAAACAATATTAACTATTTTTTCTAAAATCTCTTTTTGCTTAAATTCATCATTATCTAAAAAGTCCACGATATCTATTACTAAATTAAAACTTAACACATTGTATACTAATGGATTTTCATTTGTATCATAAATTATACCGCGAGGAGCAACTATCGGATAATGCCTTAACTTATTTCCCTGAGCAAGTTTCTTATAATGCTCTCCATTAATAACTTGTAAATAACCAGCTCTGCATAAAAGACTAAATAAACAAACAACAACAATAAAATAAAATAAAATAAAATTGCGCTTTTTAATCGGCTGTTCCATCTTACCTTTTTCTTCTATCGCTCGCGCTGCTTCAGCATCTAAAAACACTTCTTCTGCCTCAATGCTTTCGCCGACTTTATTCTTTATAAAGTATTTTTTTAAACCCATATAGAAAAGCTAATATTACTAAATTATATAACGATTCAATAAATAAATATTTAAAATTCAAGATTGAATCTCCTTGGAATATTCTAATAGAAAAATATAATAGCGCGCCATAAATCATTGTACCAACAATAATTAAAATAGAAAAAATCCAGAATTTTAATACAGAAAAAATTTTAACGTTTAACAAGCTAATTATATATACTGTTGTTACAAGGCATAAACTGGATAATCCAAATAAATGGCTTGAAAACAAATCTAATAACAGGCCAGCAAAAATTATCCATTTCCACGATTTATCAAATTTCTCTAATATAGATATGAATAAGGCTAAAACCAAAACCAAATTAGGCACAACTCCATAAAATAAAAAAAATGGAGCAACAGAGAATTGCAAAATTATTGCTAATATTAATCCCAAAACGATGAGAATATTTTTCATAAAATACCTAATTCTTAATCACAAATACTTTTTTTAATGTTAAAAAATTAATTATTGGATCTATTTTTGCTTTTTGAAACACTTGTGCGTCATTAGAAACAACTTTCTTTATCTTGCCAATTAACAATCCCATTGGAAAAACTCCAGCCAATCCAGAAGTAATAACAAAATCATCATCCTCGATATTTTCACCCTGAGAAATAAAATCAATTATTATATTTCCTTCTTCACCATGCACCAATCCAATAATTTCAGATCCTTGTATTATAGCGTTAACTCTAATATTTCCGTCTGTAATTAATTGAACTTTTGAAAAAGAATCCATAGCTTCAACAACTTTACCAATCAAAATATTCCCAGATGCGACAACTGCCATTTTATCTTCAATGCCATCCTTACTTCCTCTATTAATAAATAAATGTTTACTATCTCCGTATAAATCTTGACCTATTATGCTAGCTAATACTAATTGTCTTTCTTCGTCAATTGATAAATTTAATTGCTCTTTTAAAATTTCATTTTCCCTAACAACTTCATTAAATTGAACTAATTTTCCTAAAACAAGCTGATTCTCATCCCTCAATTCAATATTTTCTTCCATAACGCTTTTTAATGAAACAAAAAAAGAAATAGAACTATGAGCATCCGAAAAAGTACTATAAAAAAAATTTTGGACTGGCCCAATTAAATTAAAAAAATAATCTTTTGGCTTATCTATCCATCCACGACCATTAACAAAAATCAATAAGCTAATAATTAATATTGATAGTATGATTGGCTTTAATAAAGATTTTTTCGCCATTTTTAAAATTATTTTATCATAATGAGAAGAATTATTAAAGCCCACTGTGAATAAACAGAGGGCTTTAATAATTTATTTGCTCTATTTCCGCCTTTTAGTTTGAATCTTCTGATGATTGAGAAGAATCTTGATTTTCTGGAGCTGCTGGAGATTCTATAGGTTCTGAGGATTCCGGAGATGAATCTTGCATTGGCGTATCAAGAGTTTCTTCGTCATCTCCTTTTCCTTTTTTCATAAGGATTACTGCGGCGATAATAATAACGAGCACAATTAATATATATACGTACGTCATATTTTTATCTCCTTTCAATATTATTATACACTAAATTAAAATAAATCAAAACTCAATCTCTGTGGATAACCTCCAAACGTCTCCTGCCCCAATAGTTAGAACAATGTCTCCAGATACGCATCGCTTTTTTAACAACTCAACTGACTGCTTAATAGTTGGAGAGTAGATTGAACCTCTGATTAATTTTACTAAATCCAAAGAATGTATATTGCCTTCTTGCTCGCGAACAGAACCATTAATATCTAGAATAATAACCTCATCTGCTTGCTTAAATGATTTAGCAAAATCATTTAATAATGCCTTTGTCCTGCTAAAAGTATGTGGCTGAAAAACAGCCCAGATTCTATTTTTTGGATAGTATTCCTTAGCCGCCTGTAAAACAGCTTTAATCTCACTTGGATGATGAGCAAAATCATCAATAAATATAATTCCATTAATTTTCTTTTTGAATTCAAATCTCCTACTAATTCCAGAAAAACTCTCTAATGATTTTTTAATAATATTTTTTTCTATGCCTAATTTCAAAGCTGTTTCCATTACTGCTTTAGCATTTAATTGATTATGCTTTCCTGGAATATTTAATTTAATTCTTTCTTTTGTAAGATCATATCTGATAACCTCGCAATTAGCTTTTGAAAATAATTTATCTAACTCTTTATCAGGGCCAGCAATAATAAATCCATTTTTAGGAATTCTCTGAATTATCTCGATAAACGATTTTTTATAATCCTTAAAATTTTTAAAAAAATCTGGATGATCATATTCAACATTATTCAAAACTAATACCTTCGACCAATAGTTCAAAAAATTATCTCTGTATTCGTCAGCTTCAACAACTAAGTATTTTGATTTTCCAACTCTAGCGTTGCTCTCCCATTGGACCGCGCGCGCGCCGATTACCACGGTCGGATCTAATCCAGCCGATTCTAATACTAATCCAAGCATAGCTGTTGTTGTGCTCTTTCCATGCGTACCAGCTACAGCAATTCCATATTTATTTTTAAAAAGCATTCCTATGGCCTGCGCATAAGTTAAAACAGGAATTTTTCTATTAATAATTTCTTTAATTTCTATATTATTCTGAATTTTCTTTTCTGGATTATAATAAGCTGCCGACGAAACAGTTATATCAATGTCTGATGGAATATTTTTTACATCAAATTTTTCAATTACTCTTATTCCTAACTTTCTTAAAACTTCATCAGTATAAAACTTCTCGTTTGTATCAGACCCACTAATCTCAATTCCCATTCCCTGAAAAATCTGCGCAAGCGCAGTCATCCCACCTCCTTTTATCCCGACAAAATATGCTTTTTTTATATTATTTAAAATCATATAATCGTTCTTTTATTACTAATAATGGAAAAACTATCACCGCGTTGAAAATTCTTCCAAAACGCTTTGGCTGAAGAATCAAACGCCACGCCCATTCTAATCCCAAAATTCGCAAAATTTTTGGAGCGCGCTTTATTCTACCAGAAATAAAATCAAAAGCTCCGCCAACTCCAATAGCTAATTTCACCTGTGGCATTTTTGGCAAATTTTCAACAATCCATTTTTCTTGCTTTGGCGCTCCTAAAGCAACAAAAAGAATTGCTGGCTGTATTTTTATATTATCTTGGAAAACTCCAACTTTAAGATTAGCATATCTTCTTTTCAAATTATCTACTGTTTTTTCAGCTACGCCCAATTCTCCGCCGAACAAAGAAACTAGCCAGTTTTTTTGTTCGGCTTGTTTGCAAATATCTTCCATCAAATCAATTCCTGTTATTTTATGCTTTAAATCTCCGCCTGAAAACCAAGAAGCAAAAATCAATCCAATCCCATCAGCTATTGCTAAATCCGCCTGATTAAGAATTTGCTTAAAATCAATATCTTTTTGCGCTTTAACAATAAATTCTGGATTAGGCGTAACAATATAATGTTGTTCATCATCCAACATAAATCGCCCAACATTATTCAAAACTTGCTCTTTTGTTAAATTATCAATTTTTATGCCAAGAATATTCATTTATATTAATTTCTTTAAATTATAAATACATTCTTTTTGTCATTTCGACCGAAGCGAACGCAGTGAGCGAAGTGGAGAAATCTCATACTTATCGTTTGTCAGAGATCCCTCGACTCGCTACGCTCGCTCGGAATGACAAATCGAAAGTATTTCGTAATTTAATATAATTATAATCCATTGCCCTAAAAATAAAAAATGATATACTATATTATAGATGAATAATAAGAAAATATCTAAAATCTTATATGATATAGGAAGGCTTTTAGAAATAAAAGGAGTAAAATTTAAACCAAAAGCTTATCAAAAAGCAGCACAAGTTTTAGAAAGCTTAAAAGAAGATGTGATTGCCATCCATGAAAAACAAGGATTAAAGGGATTAAAAAAAATCCCCGGCATAGGTAAAAGTATTGCAGAAAAGATTGAAGAATATATTAAAAAAGGAAAAATAAAATACTACGAAAAATTAAAGAAAGAAACCGCAATTCAACAAATTATCACTTATTTTTTTGAAACGAAAGGACTAAGTTTAGATGAAATTAAAAATAATGCTAAGAAAAAAAAGATTGTTTATTCAAGATATACCCGTCCAGCCAAACAACTTTTAGAATTAGCTGGAGATATTAGAAAATCTAAGCAAGCTATCAACAAAGTAGCTAAATGGGCAAAATCAAGAAATTTGGACTATGCTATTGAAACTGTGTTCAAAAAGTGGTTAGAATTAGATATGCTGAAACCGAAAGAAATAATTAAAAAGCCATTTTTCCAAAACGACCCTATGGTATGGTCGGCAACAAAGAAAAAATGGTTTGTAATTAATCAAGATGGAGAATGGCTAGAATTCGTTGGGGAAGAAAAAGAAATAGAATGGAAAATGGTTAAATAAAAAAAGCTCTCGCGAGATGATTTATCTCGCGAGAGCAGAAGCCGATATTATTCTATCTAATTTAAAAATAAAATCAATAACCTGATCCTTCTCTAAATATTTACAATATATGCAACTTCTTTTTACAACATTATCTTTCTTCCCTTTTACACACTTTTTCTTACCACATTTAAGCGTAACAAACGCTTTTGGAATATTATTCATTATTATCTCCAATTATAAAGAACTATATGTTATTAACCATACAAACAGGTCAAGATAATCCTATCTTAAGACAAAAGACAAATAAAGTCAAGAGAATAACTCCTGAAATAAAAGAGCTAATTTTGAATATGATAGAAACAATGGACGCTAAACAAGGCATTGGATTAGCCGCCCCACAAGTCGGACAATCTCTACAAATCATTACTATTCGTCCAGATCCACAACAGCCAGCTATTGTCTTAATAAATCCAGAGATAATTAAAAAATCATTCAAAAAAGACATAGTAGAAGAAGGATGTTTGAGCCTGCCAAGTATTCAAGTTGAAGTCAAACGCCCTGTCAGTATCACAGTAAAAGCAATAAATATTAATAACGAACAAATCAAAATAAAGACCGACGGATTATTATCAAGAGTTATTCAGCACGAAATAGACCATTTGAATGGAATTTTAATTGTTGATAAAAAATGATTAAATTAAAAATAATCTTTATAGGCACTGGAGATTTCGCTGCCTCCATATTAGAAACAATAATAAAACAATTAAATATTGATTTTATTATTACTGGGCAGGATAAACCGGTTGGCAGAAAAAAAGAAATCACTTTTAATCCAGTTAAAAAAACTGCCTTAAAATATAATCTTAATATTATTCAACCAAAAAAGATCTCTGATGTAAAACTTCAAATTTCAAAATATAATCCAGATTTAATTATAACTGCTGATTACGGACAAATAATTCCTCTAGATATTATCAATGCTCCAAAATTTAAAACTATTAATATCCATCCATCGCTTCTCCCAAAATATCGTGGACCAGCTCCTATCCAAGCTCCAATTATTAATGGAGATAAAATAACTGGCGTGACAATTATGTTGATAGATGAAAAAGTTGACCATGGACCGATTATAAGCCAAATCAAAATATCTATTGCGCCTAAGGATACAGCTTTAACATTAAGAAAAAAACTATCAAAAGAAGCAGGTCTGTTTTTGATAAAGATATTACCAAAATACATTGAAGGAAAAATCATTCCTAAGAAACAAGATGAATCGCAAGCAAGCTATACTAAAATTATGGCAAAACAAGATGGCAGAATTGATTTTACAAAAGAAAACGCTCAAATAATAGAAAGAAAAATAAAAGCTTTTTATCCATGGCCTGGCACATGGACTATTCTTAATAAAAAGCGAATAAAAATTATTAAAGCAAAAATAGCTGAGAAATATGATAGTAAAAATATGATAGTAAAAACAAAAAACGGCTATTTAGAACTAGAAATAGTCCAACCAGAAGGAAAAAAACCAATGGCTGGCAAAGAATTTTTAAAAGGAAATAAGATGCTATAATCTGTTGACCTTTTAACACTTCTCTGTTAAGATGCTAATAATATGAAAGAAGAAAGTAAAATATATCAATTAGCTTGTCACTTATCTCCATTACTAGACCAAGGACAGATTGAAAAGACAGTGCAAAAAATAAAAGAAATAATCACAGCCGATAATGGCTTATTTTTAGATAACAAAGGATTATCAATAGATAATATCCAAAGAAAAAAATTGTCTTATCCTATTGAAAATTACAATGAATCTTTTTATTTAGTTTGCGATTTTCTTGCTGATGGTAAAAATATAAGCGAAATTAATAACCAAATTAATTTAAAAAAGGACGTTATTAGACATATGATTACCTCCAGACAAAAGCCAAAAATTGTTTCAAAAGAAATTATTGATTACAAAGCAAGCAAGCAAATAGAATCGCTATCATTATCTAAAGATTCTAAAGATAAAGCTACTAATAATAATGAGGATATTAAAGATAAAAAAATTCCTACTTCTTACAAAAAAGATAAAATTAAAATAGAAGAATTAGATAAAAAATTAGAAGAAATATTAAATCAATAATTAAAAGAAAGGAAAAAATATGAACTTTAATAAAGCAATTATAGTTGGACGCTTAACACGAGACCCAGAAACAAAAGCTCTTCCATCGGGACAATCACTCGCTTCTTTCAGTATGGCAACTAATAGAGTATGGAATGATGCAAATGGCAATAAGCAAGAAGCTACCGAATTTCATAATATCGTCGCTTTTGGGAAATTAGCTGATATTTGCTCTAAGTATTTAAGTAAAGGACGCTTAGTTTTAATTGAGGGACGAATACAAACACGCTCCTGGCAAGATCAAAATGGGAACAAAAGATATAGGACTGAAATAATAGCTGACAATATGCAAATGGGTCCAAGATCTGATTCATCCGCATCTACTAATAATGATAGAAGTTCAAATTACTCTCAAAATCAAACTCCGCAATCTCCTATTAAACAAGAAGATATTCCAGTAATTGAAGCCGAACCATCTTATACTTCTGAAAAAACATCCGTATCTACCGATGAAGATGAAAAAGATGAGATTAATGTAAAAGATATCCCATTCTAATAATAAATAATTATGCTAACACAAAACAAAACTTGCTATTTCTGCCAAGAAAAAATAAAAGAAATTGATTATCAAAATACTGACTTGCTCCGCAAGTTTGTTTCTGGGCAAGGAAAAATCTTACCTCCCAAAAGAACAAAAACCTGTGCAAAGCATCAAAGAATGCTTGCCAGGACAATCAAAAGAGCCCGCGTTATGGGGCTCTTGCCATTCACCAATAAATAATTAAATCTCCTGTTTTACAGACGCTACTTTTATTTCCTTGATAATCTCTGCTGTTAAGCGGGGATTTTCTTTTAACCGAATTTTTGACGCTTCAACTCCTTGACCCAATTTCTCTTCCTTATAACTAATCCACGCTCCTGCCCTATCAACAACTCCTAAATTTATGCCTGTATTAAGAATATCTGATAATTTCGAAATTCCTTCATTATAAAATATATCAAATTCTGCTTGGCGAAAAGGAGAAGCCACTTTATTCTTTACAACCTTTGCCTTCACTCTATTTCCAATAATTCTATCTCCTTGTTTTATTTGTGCTGAACGACGCAATTCTATACGAATAGAAGAATAAAACTTCAACGCTTTTCCTCCTGCTGTTTCTTCTGGATTGCCAAACATTACACCTATTTTCATTCTTATCTGATTAATAAATATAATTGTGGTATTACTTTTACTAGTAATAGCTGTTAATTTACGCAATGCCTGTGACATTAATCGTGCCTGCAAACCAACATGTTGTTGTCCCATTTCTCCTTCAATTTCAATTCTTGGGGTTAAGGCTGCTACTGAATCAACAACTATCAAATCAACCACGCCTGATCTTACTAAACTTTCTACTATTTCCAGTGCTTGCTCTCCTGTATCTGGCTGTGAAATTAATAAATCATTAATATTTACTCCTATGCGTTTTGCATATTCCGGGTCTAAAGCATGCTCGGCATCAATATAAGCTGTCATTCCTTTATTCTTCTGGCATTCAGAAATAACATGAAGAGCTAAAGTACTTTTACCACTTGATTCCAAGCCAAATAATTCAATTATTCTACCCTTTGGGATTCCTCCAACTCCTAAAGCTATATCCATAGAAATAGAACCTGTTGGAATAGATTCAACACAAATATGCTTTGCATCTCCTAATTTCATAATTGATCCTTCTCCAAAACGTCCTTTTATTTCATCGACAGTTGCTTCTAATATTTTTATTTTATCATTGTTATCTTTCTGCTCTTTTATCTCTTGATTTTTTTTATTTTTTTTAGACATAACATTTTATTAATTATTAAACTTATCTGCCCCCTCGTCTATATAGACATCTCTTGGCCTAGCGCCATCTGCAGGTCCAACTACTCCTTGCTCTTCAAGTATATCCAATAATCTTGCTGCTCTGGCATATCCAACGCGCAAACGACGCTGAAGCAAGGAAGCAGATGCTTTTCCAGCTTGTGTAACAACTATTTTTGCATCTTCATATAATTCATCGCCTGAATCAAAATTAGCAGAATCTAAATTAAATCCAACATTATGAGCTATGCCTCCTGTATGTCCGGAAATAACATCATCTTGATAATCAGGACTTTCAGATTCTCTTAAATAATCTGTTATTTTTTTAACTTCCTTATCAGAAATATAAGCTCCTTGAATTCGACGTGGCTTTGCTGAATTTCCTGACAGAAATAGCATATCTCCATTTCCAAGCAACTTATCTGCTCCAGCCATATCTAAAATAGTACGCGAATCTATTTGTGAAGCCACTTGAAAAGCTATTCTGGAAGTAATATTCGCCTTTATCAAACCTGTAATAACTTCTACTGAAGGACGCTGGGTAGAAACAATTAAATGAATACCTATGGCTCTAGCCATTTGAGCTAAACGAACGATAGCAGCTTCTGCTTCTTTCCCATTGGTTGACATTAAATCAGCTAACTCGTCAATTACAACAACAATAAAAGGAAGTTTTTCATTCTCGCTATTTTTAGATTCTTGGCAACTAGCTATATAAGCTCCTATATCACGTTTTCCTGCTTTATGCAAAATTTCAAAACGCCTTTCCATTTCTCCAACCGCCCAACGCAAAGCTCCAACTGCTTTATCTGATTGAACAATTACCGGAGCAAGCAATTGAGGAATTGATTCATAGGCAGTAAGCTCTACTCTTTTCGGATCTATTAAAATTAATTTTAAACTCTCTGGGGAATTTTTATACAGCAAGCTAGTTATTACATTATTCAAAGCAATTGTTTTGCCGCTACCAGTTGCTCCTGCAATAAGCATATGAGGCATTTTAGCTAAATCTGCAAATACAGGATTACCAGCTACATCACGGCCCAAAGCAAAAGACAATAATGCTCCTTCCTGAAATTCTTTTTTCTCTAAAAGACCTCCTAAGCGAACAGTAACAACTGATTTATTTGGTATTTCTATTCCAACCAATGAACGTCCTGGAATTGGCGCCTCTATTCTTAACGGATGAGCTGCTAATGCTAAAGACAAATCATTCTGTAAAACAATAATTTTTGATAATTTAACACCCTGCGCTGGACGCAAAGTATATTGCGTTACTGTAGGACCAACATTCACTTCAGCCATTTCAACCTCAATGCCAAAATTCTCCAAAGTCCTTTTTATAATATTAATATTAGCTTTGATATCTCCGCTAGTCGGTTGTCCTTTATCTCTACTTAAAAAATCCAATGAAGGCAATTTAAAATTAGAATTTTGGACTGCAAACTTAGCTTTAACTGGAATACTATTAAGATGCTCTTCTTCATTATCTTTAATAGGTTCATTTATTTTTTGCATTTCCTGCGACGCTCTTTGCTTAATCCGATCAAAAAGTCCTTTTTTATCTTCTTCTATTTCGGGTTCTTCTTCCGCGATTATATTCTTATCCTTGTCTTTATTTTCATCCACAATTGCTTTTTTCTTTAAAAAAGATAAAGGAACATTAAAAAATACTAAAATTGATATTATCAATAAAGTAATTAAAATTATTAATCCAGCCCAAAAACCAAGAAAATTTATTAAAGGATATCCAATCGCCAGTCCTAAATATCCCCCCCCGTACAAGATAACTGATGACAATCCCTGCTCAAAATTATTTCTAGGGAAAGCAAATATATGAAAAAAGCCAAGAACGCTAATAACAAAAATAGAAACTCCAAAAAAAGCCGATTGATAAATTATCTGCCTGCCTTTTTTTATTTTAAAACGCGATGTAATAATCGCCAAGCCAATTAAAATAAATCCAATTGTCGCAAGAAAAAATCCCCTACCAAAAAATAATCTACTTAATTTATAAAAATATCTTCCAAATACACCTGCCGCTTCAAAAAAACTTAATAAACTAATAAGAGCAAATGAAAAACAAGCGATCGCAATAATACCTTGTTTAGTTTCACGATGAAGTATCGGTTCTTTTTTACCTTTTTTATTTTTCTTTTTGGGCACAAATTTAAATTTACGCTTTATATCCGGTTCCTGCTGGTATTAGTTTACCAATAATTACATTTTCCTTCAAGCCCTTTAATTTATCTTCTTTTCCGCAAATACTCGCGTCTATTAAAACTCTTGCTGTTTCTTGGAATGAAGCCGCCGAAAGAAAACTTTCAGTGCTCAAAGAAACTTTAGTTATGCCCAATAATAAAATCTGTCCGCTTGCCTGGCTCTTATTGCTTGCAGATGCCTTACGATTTGCTTCTTGATAGCGATTCCATTCTACAACGCTACCAGATAAAAGATTTGTTGATCCAGGATCTTTTATTTTAACTCTAGAAAACATCTGCTTTACAACCATTTCTATATGTTTGTCGTTAATGCTTTCTCCTGCAAAAGTATAAATTTGCTGAACTTCTTTAAGAATATATCTTTGAACAGCTTCATGTCCAGCTATTTTATATAATTCTTTCAAATCAATATGTCCTTCTCCTAACTGTTGTCCTTTGCCAACCAAATCATCTTTTTTAACCCAAATACCTTTTCCGGAAGGCATACTATATTCTATTATTTTCTTACCTTCTTTATCACTTGCTTTAATTTGAATAATTCTCTGCTTGCCACGTTCAATAATATCCTTGACTCTGCCGCTAACTTCGGAAATGGCAGCTCTTCCTTTTGGAATTCTTGCTTCAAAAATTTCCTCAACTCTAGGCAACCCCTGCGTAATATCCTGTCCACCAGCAACTCCTCCAGTATGGAAAGTTCTTAAAGTTAGCTGAGTTCCAGGTTCTCCAATAGCTTGAGCGGTAACAATACCAACTGCTTCCCCTAGTTTAATTAATTCATTTCTTCCCAAATCATATCCATAACATTTCTGACAAATTCCCTTAGTTGATTGACA
Source organism: Patescibacteria group bacterium (assembly GCA_042571625.1). Lineage (GTDB taxonomy): Bacteria > Patescibacteriota > Minisyncoccia > Portnoybacterales > UBA2143 > JBHPFQ01. Next base: position 34,363 of record JBHPFQ010000001.1, read on the forward strand.
TGAAATAACTGATCTTACTTTAACTTTATCAATTCCAGTGTTCTCTATTACAACAGCTATGTCTTTATCAATCATATCTCCAGCTCTTACTAATATCTTTGATTTCTTATCTTTCGCATTGGCCCTAATTGTTTCTGCTGCGACTCTTCCTGTGATTCGCAAACTTAAAGAATTACCTATATCTTCTTCATCAATCTTATAAATATAGATTCCTTTTTTATCACCACAATCCTCCTCACGCACAACAATATCCTGACATACATCAACAAGACGCCTTGTTAAATAACCAGCTGTAGCTGTTCTAAGAGCTGTGTCAGCCATTCCTTTTCTACCTCCATGTGTAGAAATAAAATATTCCAAAACATTAAATCCTTCTTTATAAGAACTTATAATTGGTAGTTCTATAATCTCACCAATAGGATTATTAACTAATCCTTTCATTCCACTCATCTGAGTAATTTGTCCCAATGATCCTCTAGCTCCAGAATCAAATATAGTAAACACGGGACCATCTTGATCTAATGCTAATGGAGTTTCTTGAGCGATTTTTTCTGTAACATTCATCCAAATTTCTATAACTCTTGATTTTCTCTCGCTATCTGTTAATAGACCATTATTATACTGATCTTGAATTGCTTCTACTTCTTTCTGAGCAGTCTGTATCCACTCTTTTTTCCCTTTAGGAATATGAAGATCATCCATACCCCAGCTAATTCCAGAGCTAGAAGCATATTTAAATCCTATTCGCTTTATCTTATCCAAAACCAAAGCAGTTTCATCAATTCCACATTTATCTATTAATTCAGCAACCAATTTATGCATATCCTTTGATTTCATTGTCTTATTGATAAATCCAATTTCTGACGGCAATGGCTCGTTAAAAATAATACGCCCAACAGATGTCTCAACTAATTCATTATTAATTCTAACCTTTATTTTTGCTTTTAAATCTACATGTCCAAAATGCTTTGCTAAAAGAGCTTCCTTCCCATCGGAAAAAATCTTACCCTCTCCTTTTAGCCCATCTTTAATTTTTGTTATCCAATAACATCCTAAAACTATATCCAAAGAAGGCACAGCTACTGGATCTCCAGTAGATGGCTTAAGTAAATTTTTAGAAGATAACATTATGTTTTTTGCCTCTTCTTGAGCTTTATCTCCCAAAGGAAGATGAACAGCCATTTGGTCTCCGTCAAAATCAGCATTAAATGCATGGCAAACAAGTGGATGAACATGAATTGCATTACCTTCAACTAAAACTGGTTGGAATGCTTGAATTCCTAAACGATGTAAGGTTGGCGCTCTATTCAAAAGAATATAACGATCGCGTACAACTTCCTCTAAAATATTCCATACTTCATCTACTCCCTCTTCTATTAGTTTTCCTGCTCCTCTAACATTATGAGCTAATCCTTGTTCAATTATCTTACTTATAATAAAAGGCTTAAACAATTCCAACGCCATATATTTTGGCAAACCGCATTGATTAAGCTTTAATTTAGAACCGACTACAATAACTGATCTACCAGAATAGTCCACGCGCTTACCCAAAAGATTTTGTCTAAATCTTCCTTGCTTTCCTTTAAGCATATCTGCTAAAGACTTAAGGACTCTTTTCTGACCTGTTGATGCGGCTACCATTACCTGACCATGTCTACTTGAATTATCAATCAAAGCATCAACTGCTTCCTGAAGCATTCTTTTTTCATTTCGACAAATAACTTCCGGAGCTTTTAATTCTAATAATCTCTTTAATCTATTGTTACGATTAATTACTCTTCTATATAAATCATTAACGTCAGAAGTAGCAAAACGACCTCCATCCAATTGAACCATTGGCCTTAAATCTGGAGGTAAAACAGGCAAAACAGTTAAAAACATCCATTCTGGTTTTATTTTTGAACTAAGAATTCCTTCAGCCAACCATAGCCTACTAAAAATTTTCTTTTTTTGAATTAAACTACTACCTTTCAATTGATCTCTTAATTTCTGACTCAATGATTCTAAATTTATTCCTTCAAAAATTTTTCTTAATGTTTCAGCGCCTGTTCCAGCCTCAAATACTTGGCTATACTTCAAGCTAAGATTCCTATAATTCATTTCTGATAAAATCTGGAATTGATATAATGATCTTACTTTTTTAAGAGCTGAATCACACTGTTCCTTAATCTTTTGTTTTTCAGCTGCGCTTGAATTTTTAATATTCTTAACTTTTTGTTTATATTCTTTTTTAATAGCTTCTATTGTTTTATTTCTTTGATCCTCATCAATCTTTGTAACAATATAACCAGCAAAATAAATAACCTTTTCTAAATCTTGAATAGAAACATCTAAAAGAAGCCCCATTTTTGAAGGAATACCACGCAAAAACCAAATGTGAGAAACAGGAACTGCTAATGTTATATGCCCCATTCGCTCTCGTCTAACGCTAGACCTAGTCACTTCTACGCCACATTTATCACAAACAATACCCTTATAACGAATTCTACGATACTTTCCACAATAACATTCCCAGTCTTTTTCCGGACCAAAAATCTTTTCACAAAATAAACCATCTTTTTCAGCTCTTTGAGTACGATAATTAATAGTCTCTGGCTTTGTAACTTCGCCAAAAGACCAATCAAGAATCTCCTCAGGAGAAGCAAGTTTTAATCTTAATGATTTGAAATCAGATACTTTAATGCTCATAATTATAAAATATTTATTTCTCTAATAATTCCACATTCAATCCCAATGCTTTTAACTCATTAACTAATACGTTAAAAGAAGCTGGAATGTTAGGCGCCTGAATAGATTTTCCACGAATAATTGAATCATAAGCTCCAGCTCTTCCAGCTATATCATCCGACTTAATAGTTAACATTTCTTGCAAGATATTTGATGCTCCATAACCTTCCAAAGCCCAAACTTCCATTTCTCCAAAACGTTGTCCGCCAAATTGAGCTTTACCTCCTAATGGTTGCTGTGTAATTAATGAATAAGGGCCAACTGACCTCATATGAATCTTATCTTCTACTAAATGATCAAGTTTCATAACATAAATATAACCAACTGTTACTGGCTGATCAAACGGCTCGCCACTACGACCGTCATATAAAATAACCTTTCCGTTTTCTGGCAAATTCGCACTCTTTAAATGATTTCTAATTTCTTGCTCTCTAACTCCAACCAAAGCTGCGCTGTTTATTTTAATTCCCAAAGCGTTTGCAGCCCATCCCAAATGTGTTTCTAAAATTTGTCCGATGTTCATACGCGAAGGCACGCCTAGAGGATTAAGAACAACTTCTACTGGAGTTCCATCAGCCAAATAAGGCATATCTTCCTCAGGTAAGATTCTAGCAATAACTCCTTTATTTCCATGCCGACCAGCTAATTTATCTCCAACAGATATCCTTCTTAATTGAGCAACTTCAATTTGAATGCTCTTAATTACTCCTGCTTGAAGCTTATCTCCATTATCGCGAGAAAAAATTTGAATTCCAACGATACGGCCACGCTTTCCATGAGGCATTCTTAAAGAAGTGTCTTTAACGTCGCGAGCTTTCTCGCCAAAAATTGCCTGCAGAAGACGCTCTTCTGCTGTTAAATCAGTTTCGCCTTTTGGCGAAATTTTTCCAACTAAAATATCGTTCGGATTTACTTCAGCGCCAATACGAATAATACCATCTTCGTCTAGATCCTTTAATCTTTCTTCTCCAACGTTTGGAATATCTGGAGTAGTAATTTCAGAACCAAGCTTTGTTTCGCAAACATCACAATTAAAACTCTCTATATGAATTGAAGTATAGCGATCCTGCTTAACTAATTTTTCTGAAAGAATAATAGCATCTTCAAAATTACAACCTTGCAACGACACAAAAGCAACCAATAAATTTTGGCCTAATGCTAACTCTCCTTTATCTGTAGCTGCTCCGTCAGCTAAAATATCGCCTTTTTTAATTTTCTGTCCTTTTTGCGCTATTGGATGCTGCGAAATACAAGTGCATTGATTGGTTTTATTAAAACTTCGCAAATTATATATTTTAGAACCCTTATTTTTATTCTTACTTTTTATTTTAATATGATCAGCATCAATTTCTTCTACGGTTCCATTTTCTTCGGCAACTACCAACTGTCCTGAGTCTTTAGCAGCTCTACCTTCTATCCCAGTTCCTACTAAAGGAGCTTGAGGATTTATACAGGCGACAGCCTGACGTTGCATGTTTGAACCCATCAAAGCGCGATGGCTATCATCATGTTCTAAAAACGGTATTAAAGAAGTAGCTATACTAATTGTTTGCTGAGGAGAAACATCCATATAATCAATCTTAGAACGACTAACAGTTGACGGATGTCCATAAACTCTTGCTTCTACTTTTTTATCTACCAAAATATTATTTTCTCCAATATCCACTCCACCATGAGCGATATTATATCTTTCTTCTTCCCAAGCATTAAGATAAACAATCTCATTGGTTACTTTACCTTTTACTACTTTTCTATACGGAGTTTCAATAAACCCATATTTATTTAAACGAGCGCAAGTTGTTAAATGTCCAACTAATCCAATATTAGGACCTTCTGGAGTTTCAATGGGACAAATTCTACCATAATAACTTGAATGCACATCACGTACTTCAAATCCTGCGCGCTCTCTAGTTAATCCGCTAGGACCCATTGCAGACAAACGACGTTTATGTTCTAGTTCAGCTAATGGATTAACCTGGTCCATAAATTGAGAAAGTTGAAACGAAGTAAAAAATTCCTTAATTGACGCTGTAAAGGGACGCGGATTTATCAACTGACTTGGCATTAATTCTTGAATATCCAATGTTGACATCCTATCGCGAATAATCCTTTCCATCCTAGTCAAACCAACTCTTAGTTTATTTTGCAGTAATTCGCCAAGAGCTCTTACTCTACGATTTCCTAAATGATCAATATCATCTGGCATTGCTTCTGGCGTATTATTTAAACGAATAATCTCTCTAACGATTGCCACGATATCATCAAAATAAAGAATTCTATCCTCTTTAGTAATTTCTTCATCAGCGCCAATCTTCTTAATATTTAATCGCTGACCCATTTTCCATCTACCTACCTCTCCCAAATCATATCTTTCAAAAGAAAGCATAGTTTCAATAAATGATCTAGCATTATCTTCTGTAGCTAGATCTCCTGGTCTAATCCGTTTATAAATTTCAACAAAAGCTTCGCCTATTGTTTTAGACTGATCTTTTCTAAGAGTTTCTTCAATATGATTTGTCTCTCCATTATCAATATCAGCAAATTTCTTTTTTAATTCATCTGAAGACAAAAATTCTGAAGAAGATTTTATTTTACCTTTTGATTTGCTTAAAGCATAAAAAACCCGAAGCAGAGCTGTTATCGGAACTTTTCTTTTCTTATCTATTTTTACGCTTATTCCACCGTCAGAATCAGTTTCAAACTCTAACCAAGCTCCTCTATTAGGAATAATTTTTGCCCCAAAAACACGCTTGTAATTTTTTGTAACCTTTTTACTATTGCCTTGTAAAACAAAAAATGCGCCTGAAGATCTCACAAGTTGAGAAATAATTACTCTTTCAACCGCATTAACTATAAAAGTTCCCCGTTTAGTCATTAAGGGGAAATCTCCTAAAAACATATCCTGTTCTCTAACTGTTTTATTTCTATTATTAACTAATTTGACCCGACATCGCAAAGGCGCTTCGTAAGAAACATTATGAATTTTAGCTTCACTTTCAGTATATTTCGGTTCATCCAAATAATAATCCAAGAAATGTAATTCTAAATCTTTGCCACCCCAGTCTTTTATCGGAGAAATTTCATCAAAAAGATTGCGTAATCCTTTTTTCCAAAACCAATTATAAGAATTAGTTTGAACTTCAATAAGGTTAGGGAGTTTAAACCCAGCACCATTTAAGGATCGTTTTTTAAATTTATTCTCCTCGTCTATCCTTGAAGAATGAGAAGTAGAAATATTAGGCATACAAAAAAACACACAACCCCCTATTTATCCTTATGGAGGTTCTATTGCTTATTATAAAATTATTGATAATAAATAATATCCAAAATCCAAGTATTAAATTATATTTTAAGTATAGACAATTATTAAAAAAAGTCAATAGGATATATTATCAAATATAGATTTTAACTTTAATATCAATTTTTGCTTTATTTGCTCATTAGCTTTATTAACCCTGCGATAAATATATTTATGTGTAATTTTTGAATTAACAATTAAATTAATCGCCGAACTAGCTAGAAAGGAAGGAGCAGAAAATGTTAAATTAATTGCCTTGTATGGAAACTGACCAAGCTCCTTGCTTTTAGCTTCAACTCCTTTTAGAATATTTCTAACTTTTTCTTTCTTAACTGAATTTGCTAATTCAATAGCTTTCTGACTTTGATTGAAAATAAAATCTTCTGCTCCAACAATTGTTTTATTACCAGTTTTAACAATGGAAAGATTAAATTCACTAATCAAACATGCCATATTTTCTCCAGCGCTTTGATTAAAAGCCAAGACAAAAGAAAAAATAAACAGAACCATCAATACAACGCATAAAATAAATTTTGGATTTTTATAATCGTATGCCTTTATAAATTCCGATACCGCTAATTTTGTTTTATCAAAAAACAACAAACCTTTATCTATTTGCAATCCAATATTTAAAGATACGCGCTTAATGAAATTATCTTTCTTTGGCATTTTTATTAATTCTCTTACTTAATTATATAATGCCAAGATATGCAGTCAATGTTGATAAAAAATATATTGAATATTATTACTAATTATAGATAAAATTATTCTCTGCTCTGTTACGTAGCATGCTACGTAACAATTTTATTTTAGCAAGAAAATTAGAGTTTACAAAAAAGACAGATTTTTTCCGATAAATTAAAGGGCTACCCTTCGCAAAGGGTAGTTCCCTTTAATTTTGCGGTTAAAAATCGTCTTTACCAAAAATAATTTGCCACGTATGTACGTTTGTATTGTACGCACAACAATCTTAAACAAAAAATTGTTGATTAATTTAAAATATGTAAAAAAATGGGGAAGCGTAAAGCTTCCCCGTTAAATATAAATAATTATTTGACCATTTTATCCCAAACGCGTCTTTTAATTTTTTCTAAGAAAAATTCTATTTTAAATCGTAAGAAAAAGAAATATAAATAAATTTTATTATATAAGTCCATCTTGCCTCCTCTTTATAAGATTATTAAAAAACTAATATTTACTATTGTATCACCAAATCCATAAAAATCAACTCCTGACCAAAAAGTTTTAATTTTTTTTCCCTTGACAAAAACAGAACAATACGCTATCATAATATCAATACGAAAAAGTTATTTAAAATAACAATTTAAGGAGAAAATAATGGATTTTATGGGAGAAGTAATAGCTATAATTTCGATACTTATCTGTACAGCAGTTTCCATTTATTCGGATCCATGCTATTTAAATATAATTTTAATCACAATATTTTCGCTCTTGGCAATTATTTGTATAATTGCAGAAGCAAAAAAATACTAAAAAAAATACTAAATAATAAAATGAGACAATCAAGTTATACTTGGTTGTCTCTTTTTTTAACTCCTGACATTAATACTCTGCAATATTCCTAGTCCTAAAAAAATACTTATTAAACTGCTACCGCCATAACTTACCAATGGCAATGTTAAACCAGTAATTGGTAGAATAGCCATATTCATACCAATATTAATAAATAATTGCGCTAAGAGCATAATTGCAAAACCACTTGCAAAAAGACGAGAGAAATTATTTGAAGCGTTCAATGCAATTTTAATTATTCTCCATATTAAAAAAGCAAAAAGAATTAACAATAACAATATACCAGCAAACCCCCTTTGCTCTGCCCAAGCCGCGAAAATAAAATCAGTATATTGTTCAGGCAAAAATTTTAAAGCAGCTTGCAATCCTCCTTCCGCGCTCTGTCCAAATAATCCGCCCGAACCAATAGTAATTAATGACTGACTAACATGATATCCACTTCCATAAGGATCTTTTTGCGGATCTAAAAAAGTAAGAATTCTTTGTTTTTGATACCCTTTCAAAATGCTAAACCAGCTTCCTGCAAACAATAAAATAATTACTAAAAATAAAATAACTAAATGGCGCATTTTTATGCCGGCGATCATAACAAGACCAAGCCAAATACAGCATAAAATAATAGAAGACCCAAAGTCCGGCTGTAATAAAACCATAATAACAGGCGTTCCAACATAAAATCCTGAAACTATTAGATGCTTAATATTATACATTTCTATATGTCTTAAAGAAAAATATTTTGCTAAAAATAAAATAATAATCAATTTAACAAATTCTATTGGCTCTAAATTAATCGGACCTAATCTAAACCAGCTGGAAGCTCCTCTAATGCTCTGACAAAATAATACGATAAACAAAAAAAATAAAGCGGACAAATAAAGAATAATTAGAATAGAAGAATGATTTTTTAAAGCGCGATAATCAAAAAAACTTATAAATATCATAATAAACAACCCAAGGCAAAGGAAAATAATTTGCTTTTTAAGATAAAACATTGATTCAGAAGAGCCAATATTATAAATAGTAAAAAGCCCCGTCCCAGAGATGAACAAAGCAATAAAAGATAGATGCCAATCAATTTTCCTAAAATGATTGTACATAAATATTGGTTTCTGCTTCTGCCTCAACAAATGCTACATTGCCAGATATTTCCTTAAACCACACAACCGCGAAATCTCTTTCTTGCCCAGCTGGCAAGGTTTCTATTTTTGCAATATTTAATCCAATTAATTTTTTAGAAGAATCAAATAATAAGATATTTATATCAACATTGTTGAAATTTAAATCGGTCTTGTTTATTAAAATACCCTTAACTTTGTTTTGGCTATATTCTTTTTGTATTACTGCTAGTTGAGGAATTTGTTCTGACAATTTTTGCCATACAATCCTTCCAAATGATATTTTAATATCTCTCACAACGTCAGAACTTTCAATCTTTAATTCAATTATATATTTTGTTTGGTTCGGAAGAACAAAAGTCGCACCTGAACGATTACCAACTAATTCATCATATTGATTATATAATTCTAATTTATAAGGAATATATCCGCTTCCTGAATTTTGATTTGGATTTTTAATTTTAATCGCCGCATCATAAAAATTACCCTGCGATAATATAGCTTCTGATGATAAAATATCAATATCTTCTGGATAAATTATTTCACATGAAGAACAAACTCCACCGCAATCAATATTTTCCTCATTCTGATTTTGTATTCCATCAAAGCACGAAGAAACTGGCTTTACAATATAATAAATTACAAAGCCAATCATTGATAAAATGATAACAGAAATCAAAACAATAAATATTTGCTTGATTGAACGTTTACTCATAATTAATTAAAAGCTCTTACAATAATTATAAGAGCTTTCTTTCTTAAACGCAAATACGGGGACTACCTACTTTCGCGGCAAAGCCACTATCATCGGCCTTGGAGAATTTCACTTCTGTGTTCAGAATGGGAACAGGTGGGGCATCTCCAGCATAATCCCCATATTTGCGTTCAAAAAAATTACATATAAAAATTAGAAAATTAACCCTAATGAATTTGATTAAACAATCAAATTTTCATTACAAGAGTAAATGATTTATTAGTACTCCTCAGCTAAATTCGTTACCGAACTTACACTTAGAGCCTATTAACCTTATCGTCTTTAAGGAATCTACGATACCTAATCTTGAGCAGAGCTTCGCGCTTAGATGCTTTCAGCGCTTATCTCGTCCAAACATAGCTACTCAGCAGTGCCCCTGGCGGGACAACTGATAGACCAGAGGTTTGTTCTTCCGGATCCTCTCGTACAATGGAAGACGTCTCTCAAGTATCAACGCCTACGGCAGATAGGGACCAACCTGGCTCACGCCGGTCTGAACCCAGCTCGCGTACCCTTTTAATTGGCGAACAGCCAAACCCTTGGTAGCTTCTCCACCACCAGGATAGGATGAGCCGACATCGAGGTGCCAAACAGAGCCGTCGCTGTGAACGCTTGGGCTCTATTAGCCTGTTATCCCTAGGGTAGCTTTTATCCGATGATCTTCCGCGATCCTACAATCCACGGTCGGTTCACTAAGTTCTGCTTTCGCAACTGCGCGGCATGTCCGCCTTGCAGTAAAGCCAGCTTTTGCCTTTGCGCGACGAGTCCGATTTCCATCCGGACTTAGCTGACCTTTAAACTTCTCCGTTACTCTTTAGGAGAATAGCGCCCCACTAAAACTGCCCACCAGACACTGTCCCATTGTTGTCAATGGTTAGAATTAAGATTTTTAAAGATGAGTATTTCACTGGCGGCTCCTCTCAATCCAAAAATTAAGATTCAAAGCCTCCTCACTATGCTACGCATTAAAAACCAAAACCCAATATCAAGCTACAGTAAAGCTCCTAGGGTCTTTCCGTCTTGCCGCAGGTAGGGGGCATCTTCACCCCCACTGCATTTTCACCGGGCTTTTCGTGGAGACAGTTTCCCAGTCGTTACGCCATTCGTGCGGGACAGAATTTACCTGCCAAGGAATTTCGCTACCTTAGGACCGTTATAGTTACGGCCGACATTCACCAGGGCTTCGGGCTTCAGCAATCCCATAAAATGGAAAAACCTCAACCGTTAACCTTCTGGCATTGGTCAGGCGTCAGCCCCTATACATCCTCTTACGAGTTAGCAGGGACCTGTGTTTTTGGTAAACAGTCGCCGGGAATCTTTAACTGCGCCCCAATTATAAATTGGGGAGTCCTTATTGCGAACGTACGGACAGTTGTTTTGCCGAGTTCCTTCACGAAGAATCACCCGTTTGCCTTGGGCTACTCGCCCTGCCCACCTGTGTTGGTTTGCGGTACGGATCCAATATTTCTAATCTTAGAAGTTTTTCTTGAAAGACCGCTCATTAAAGTTGATTCTGCCTTAACAAAATCTTCCTGCATATCTTGAAATTAGCCCATGCCGGATTTACCTAACATGGTTTCTAAATACACAGACGAAAATCCAATAATTCGCTTTAACTACTGATCTCTGTCACTCCATAGAAAAATATTGAAGGGACGGAATATTAACCGTCTATCCATCCCAAACGCATAACAAAATTATGCACTCGGTTAGGACCGCCTAACCCTTGGCTGATGTTCATTGCCAAGGAAACCTTGGGCTTTCGGCATCCCGATATCTCGTCGGGATTGCGGTTACTCATGCCAACATTCTCACTTCTCTGAGCTCCACCCCGACTCACGTCGTAGACTTCACTGCTCAGAAAACGCTTTCCTACCATACCACTGAAAAAACAATGGTATTTGTGTCTTCGGTATCAAACTTAGCCCCGTTAAATTTTCGACGCAAAATCTCTAAACTAGTGAGCTGTTACGCACTCTTTAAAGGATGGCTGCTTCTAAGCCAACCTTCTAGCTGTTAGAGAAATCTTACTTCCTTTTCCACTTAGTTTGATTTAGGGACCTTAGACTACAATCTGGACTCTTCTCCTTTTGAGCGCGGAGCTTAGCCCCCGCGTTCTGACTCCCTCAGCAATTTATTTCCGGCATTCGGAGTTTGATTGGAACAGGTAGGAAAAACCATCCTGCCCCATTCAGTGCTCTACCTCCGGAAAAATACTGAGAGGCTAGCCCTAGAGCTATTTCGGAAAGAACCAGCTATTACCAAGCTCGATTAGCTTTTCACTTCTAACCACAGCTCATCCCCTGGTGTTGCACGGCCAGTGGGTTCGGACCTCCTTCTGATTTTACACAGAATTCATCCTGGCCATGGTTAGCTCGCTTTGGTTTCGGGTCTATTGCCTACTACAAATTTTAAAATAAAATATAACGCGCTGTTAACACTCGGTTTCCCTATGACTTCTCCCGTATACGAGATTAATCAAGCAGTAAACAATAAGTCGTTGGCTCGTTCTGCAAAAAGCACGCCGTCATCCCGATAAATCGGGACTCCGACTCTTTGTAGGCCTATGATTTCAGGTTCTATTTCACCGCCCTAATAGGGCTGCTTTTCACCTTTCCCTCACGGTACTAGTTCACTATCGATTATAAAGAGTATTTAGTCTTAGCAGATTAGTACTGCTGGATTCCCACAAGATAATCTGGTCTCATGGTACTCAAGACAATAACTAAGAGATAAAACAATTTTCGTCTACGGGACTATTACCCTCTTTGGTTTTGCTTTCCAGCATAATTTAACTAATTGTTCTATTTTGTAACTCCTCTTGAAAAAATTCAAAACGTTATTATCTTACAACCCCTATTTTTATTTTGCAAAAGCAAATTAAAATAGGTTTGGACTATTTCCCTTTCGCTCGCCACTACTCAGGAAATATTCCCGAAAAAAATCGGGTTTGTTTTCTTTTCCTCTGCTTACTGAGATGTTTCACTTCAGCAGGTTCCCACCTCGCAAATGCGAGATAATATTGGGTTACAATATTGGGTTGCCCCATTCGGGTATCCTCGGATCACAAGTTGCTAAACACTTCCCCGAGGCTTATCGCAGTCACGCCACGCCCTTCATCGGCTCTTTATATCAAGGCATCCTTCATAGGCCCTTAACTACTCTGTAATGAAAATTTGATTATAATCAAATTTCATAGAGTTAATTTTCTAATTTTTATACAAGACGTTTATTCAATTATAAAAAAACTGAACAAAAAAACCGCTTCAAACGGTCTTTTTGTTTTATCAGACCTTGCCAAAACTGATTTCTATCAAAATTATCCAAACGTATCTTTACTGTCTGATGTATGATACACCTGTTTGCTATTTCATGTCAAGATCTTAATTATTTGACAAAATAAAAAAATATAAAATCTTATTTTTCCGCAATATTTTTTCTCATTTTTTCTAAGATTTGGCTAGCCAAATCTTTTCCACCTAAACCGAATGAAAGACCTACACTAATTGCTAAAGCCGCAACCAAACCAGTGAAAATTGTCTGCATTAAAGCAGGAACAATTCCTAATTGGATTAAAGCAGCTAGAATAGCAAAAATTAATATGCCCCACTTAGCTACTCCACTTAAAGCGCTTGACGATCCTAATCCTGCTGTATCAACGCTAGCTTTCACTATTTTTCCTAAAACATTAGCAATTAAAACTCCTGCAAGCAGAATGAAAACAGCTACAATTAATCTAGGAATGTATAAAAGAATCTGTCCTAAAAATTCTGTAATTTGTGCTAACCCTAATATATCAGTAGAAGCCATTAAAAATACGATTATGAAAAACCACTTAACAAGCTCTCCAATAAACTTGCTTGAGTTTAATTTCATATTTGCTCTGCTCAAACTTTTCTTAAATCCAATCCTCTCCAAAATTTGATCAACTCTTAACATCTGAATAATCTGTCCTGCAAGTTTTCCTAAAATTTCAGCAACAAACCAACCAAATATAAAGACAACAATAGCCCCTAATAAATTTGGCAAAAAACTCATAAAACCAGACCAAAGTGCTTGAAAAGAAGTTGTTATAACTTCTCCCCATGTTTGTATCATCATTTATTTTCACCCCCTTTCATATATAAGATTAATTAACTATTTTCAAATCCGTATATTTTTTACTTATTATTATAATAGCATAAAAGGCAAGAAAATGCCTGTGGATAAAATAAATGTGGGCGGAGGAAGTCACCCGAAGGGTGAGAACTTCCCGTTCAATCTTTCATATTTCTATTGTGGGCGGAGGAAGAATCGAACTTCCCACCTCTTCTTTATCAGAGAAGCGTTCTACCACTGAACTACCCGCCCTAAAAAATGGTGCGCGGACCTGGAGTTGAACCAGATACAATACAGCCCGGTTAAGCTGCCCTATCCGTTTAGTTGTCCGCGCATTTCTTATAAGAATAATAACAAAAAAAACCTACCGAAGCAAGTTTCTTTTGTTATAAAAATTGTAATCTTATGCAGTTGCCCATGCCTTAATCATCTAAATTTTAATTTAGTATTGATTAAGAGCATCCCGTCGTATGACGGGAGTAGCCGACATTTAGGGCTGTTCGGCCAATACCCTAGGATTGAGATAAGAATTCTATATCTCAATTCTAATCGACACCCCAACTCTTTAATAAAAATTAAAAAATTAGAAAGGAGGTGATCCATCGACAGCTTCCGCTACCGATGCCTTGTTACGACTTCACTCTGGTTACCGATCCTGCCTTAGGCCCTATTAAAAAAAGAGACTTCGGGCATTACCGGCTTCCCTAGTGTGACGGGCAGTGAGTACAAGACTTGATAACGTATTCACCGCAACATGGCTGATTTGCGATTACTAGCGATTCCGGCTTCATAAGGGCGAATTGCAGCCCTTAATCCGAACTGAGGTCAAGTTTGATGGGATTAGCTCCGCCTTACGGCTTGGCAACCCATTGTCTTAACCATTGTACCACGTGTGTAGCCCAGGGCGTCAAAGGGCCACGCTGATTTGGCGTCATCCTCGCCTTCCTCCCCCTATACGGAGGCAGTTCTCTGTGACACTTGTAACACAGAGTGAGGGTTGCGTCTGATACCCCATTGAAGGGAGCATTTCACAACTCAGACTGACGACAACCGTGCAACACCTGATTCTAATGTCCGAAGAGGTCCCAACTTTCATTGGGATTTCATTAGAATGTCTAGCCCTGGTGAGGTTCCTCGCTTAAAGTCGAATTAAACCACATGGTCCACCGCTTGTGCAAGTCCCCGTCTATTCCTTTGAGTTTTAGTCTTGCGACCGTACTTCCCAGGCGGCTAACTTAACGCGTTTGCTTGGCCACTTGAAGGGTCGATACTTCAAACGGCGAGTTAGCATCGTTTACGGCGTGGACTACCGGGGTATCTAATCCCGTTCGCTACCCACGCTTTCGTGACTCAGCGTCAGCAAAGCGCCAGCTGAATGCCTTCGCCTTTGGTGTTCCCTACCATATCAACGGATTTCACTCCTACTTGGTAAGTTCCATCAGCCTCTCGCTTGCTCTAGTCTTAACGTTTGACTGGCAGCTCCGAAGTTAAGCCTCGGAATTTAACCAATCACTATTAAAACCGCCTACTCACGCTTTACGCCCAATGATTCCGGATAACGCTTGGGGCACTCGTATTACCGCCGCTGCTGGCACGAGTTTAGCGGCCCCTTATTCCTGAAGTAACATCATCAAAAAGATTTCTCCTTCAGAAAAGAACTTTACACCCCGAAGGGCGTCATCATTCACGCGGCGTCGCTCCGTCAGGCTTTCGCCCATTGCGGAAGATTCTCGACTGCTGCCACCCGTAGGTGTATGAACCGTGTCGCAGTTTCATTGTTGGGGGTCATGCTCTCACATCCCCTACCCGTCATAGCCTTGGTAAGCTTTTACCTCACCAACAAGCTGATAGGACGCAGGCTCTTCCCAAAGCGAATTCACCGAAGTGAAAACTTTACCCTTACGGGACTATCTGGTATTACCTCGGATTTCTCCGAGCTATTCCAGTCTTTGGGGTAGATTCCTACGTGTTACTAACCCGTTCGCCGGTCCTCTTGATAAATCAAGAAGCCCTTGACTTGCATGCCTTATCCACGCCGCCAGCGTTCATCCTGAGCCAGGATCAAACTCTCAAAAAAGATGAAAGCAATGAATCTTTTTTAAACCCTGTCGAATGACAGGGCAAAAAGACACATCATCCCGTTATACAACGGGACGCTCTTGTTTGTAACCGCTAACGCGGACAAACAAGGCGAACTCTCAATAAAAAATTTTTCAAAAAATAAAAATTTTCAAAAAAAAATTAGTTTGGGCAACTGCATAAAATTGCAATTGCTATTGCTGGTATTTAATTTTTAGGAAACTAATGAAATGATATACTATCTTAACTTTCGTGTCAACTGCTTCTTCCACTTTTCAATTTCCTTATGATTTCCAGATAAAAGAACTTCTGGAGCTCTCCAATTTTTAAAAATTTCAGGACGAGTATATTGCGGATATTCAATAATTTTATCTTTTGAAAAACTTTCTTCTCTTAAAGATTCTTTTGTTATAACTCCTGGAATTAAACGTGAAATAGCATCAACCATAATCATCGCAGGCAATTCTCCGCCGGTTAAAACATAATCGCCAATAGAAACTTCTTCGTCCGCAATATGCTCAGCCACGCGCTCATCAACTCCCTCGTACCTACCACATATTAAAATAATATTATCTAATTTAGAAAATTTTCTCGCCATTTTCTGATCAAATTTTTTCCCTTTAGCAGATAATAATATAGTCTTTATTTTCTTATTTTTCTTTTTAATATCTTCAACCGCCTTATAAATCGGCTCCACCATCATAACCATTCCTGCTCCACCTCCGTATGGTTTATCATCAACATGTTTAAATTTGTCGCTCGCATAATCTCTTAAATTAATAGTATTAATTTTTATTAATTCTTTTTTTTGCGCACGGCCAATAATACTTTCATTAAAATATGAACCAAAAATATTAGGGAAAATTGTAATAATATTAAATGTCATCTATATAAGCAAAAACCACACTTATTATAGCGCGGTTTTTGCGATTAACAAAATAATCAATGAAGATTACAGTTTAAGGTCGCCGACTACTTCATCAACATCCTTATTAGATTCAATAGAAGCAGCTGTTGCTCCTTCTCTAGGAGCTCTTCCTCCAGCTGGCTCTTCAATCTTTAGATTAATCCGAGCATTATTCTTAGCTCCGATTACTCTTAAAAGAGTTCTTACTGCCTTAGCAGTAGATCCCTGTCGGCCAATAATCTGACCCATGTCTTCTGGATGAACCTTAAGAGTCAAAAGGACTCCCATTTCATCTATACGTCTTTCGACTACGACATCGTCAACGTGGTCAACAATTGATTTTATAACGAACTCAATAAATTCTTGATCTGCAGGTGTCTTTGTCATACTTTCTAATTTATTCATTATCTTTAATATCAAGCAGTCCGACCTTTGCTTTACGACTGCTATTCTTTTTCAATTTTACTCTTTTGGTCTGATTTGTCAATATTAGATTCTTCTTTAGTTTCCTCTGATTTATCATCCTTTTCATCTGATTTGATCTCTTTTTCAGATTCTTCATTTTTATCTTCAGTTTCTCCTTTTTTCTTTAATCTAATCTTTTTCTTAATCTTATCTCCCTTAATTACTTCTTGACTAATTAATAAATTATGAACAGTATCAGATGTTTTTACACCCTGAGAAAGCCAATATTGTATTCTTTCTTTCTTCAAACTAGTTTCTTTTAAGCGCGGATTATAACTTCCTAAAATTTCCAAAGCTTTTCCACTTTTTGGTCCTGCTGTTTTCTGCGTTAAAATAACTCTGAAACTTGAAGAGTTTTTTTTGCCTGTTTTAATTAAACGAATTATTAACATAATATTAATTCCATCCTTTCTTTTTTAGCGCATTTTTAGCTGCATCCATTTGAGCATTTTGTTTAGAGACTCCCTCGCCCTCGGCAATCAAATCTTTTCCAATATAAGCTCCAACAATAAAATGTTTTTCATGGTCAGGTCCTGATTCTTTAATAACCTTATAATTAGGAGTTATCCCTAAATGCTCTTGTGATTTTTCTTGAAAACAACTTTTTGAATCTCGATAGAGCTTTTGATTTAATATTTTTGGAAGCTCTTTTAAAATATTTTTTTCTATAAACTTACTAGATGTCTCATATCCTTGGTCTAAATAAATCGCTCCTATAAGTGCTTCAAGCGCATCCGCTAATATGAATTTCCTTGCGCGTCCAGTATCTTTCTTCTCCCCCTTACTTAACAATAAATAATTATCAATATCTAATTTTTTTGCGACATCAGACAACATACTTGCATTAACTAAAGCCGCGCGCCAAGAGGTGAGATCGCCTTCCGGATTAGGATATTTACAATAAAGATTTTCTGTAACGACCATCTCTAAAACAGCATCTCCTAAAAATTCTAGCCGTTCGTTATGTTCTAAATAAAAATCAGGATTCTCATTCAAATATGAACGATGAATCATTGCTTGCTGAAGCAAATCCACATTATTGAATTTAATCTTTAATTTTTTTTCTAAATTAGATAAATTCATTTATTCATCCTTTCCCGGCTCTCCTATCTCTCTATATATTGTTCCAAGAACTCCATTTATAAACTTTCCAGACGATTCTCCGCCAAATGTCTTAGCAAGCTCAATCGCTTCGTTAATCGCAACTTTAGGAGGCACCTCATCCCGATTTCCAAATAAAAGCTCGTATAATCCAATTCGTAAAATATTACGATCAACAATTGTAATTTGATCAATCGGCCATTCTGGAGCTGACTTTTCAATAATCTTATCTATTTTAAGCAAATTATCAATTACTCCTTTAACTATCTGAAAAACAAAATCAGAGCTTTTAACCCCCGGCCCAAATTCTTTTATATTGCGATTAACAATTTCCTTTAATCTATTATTATCCATGCAATTAAAATCCCACTCATAGAGTGATTGCATCGCAATACTTCTTAAAAGATGACGATTAGCCATATTAAAATTGAAAAATTACTTTTTAGATAGTCCTTCTATGCTCAAATTTTTTCCTTCTACTGATTCATTGCTTTTTTTATCTGCCATTTCTTTTTCTTTTCTCTTTCGTTCTTTTTTATCTAATTTTGCTAAAACATCAATAACTTCTCTACCAGCATAAGTTCCACAATTTGAACACATCCGATGAGGCAAAATAGGACTATTACATTTTGGACACAAAGAAACTTTCTTATCTTTTAATTTAAGATGAGACCGCCTTCTATCCCTTCTTGATTTTGTATGTCTTTGTTTTGGAGCCGCCATATTACTTTCTTTCCCCTAATTCTACTTCAATTATTTTTTCTTCTCCTTTATGTAAAATCTTTAACTTAATTTTATCTCCGACATTATATTTTTGAATCATATCAGATAATGGATTTTCTAAAGATATTCTTTCCCCTTCAATTTCTAAAACAATATCATTTTCTTGCAAATCAGACTTATCCGCAGGACCTCCAGGAATAATCGCTAAATCTCCAGGCTGATCACCTCGCACAATTAAAGCACCGTAATCAACTTCAAGATTATTTTTCTTCTGGATTTCCGAAGTTATTAAAATATAGCGAATTCCTAAAAACGGATATGTTATCTTACCTTCTTTTAATACTTGTTCCACATCTCTTTTTGCCTTATTAATAGGCAAAGCAAAACCAACATTTTCCGCTCCTTGAGCCATAGCAACACTAATAGCAATTGCTTCTCCGCGTAAATTTAATAAAGGACCGCCAGAATTTCCCTGATTAACAGCCGCATCTGTTTGAATAACTTCAGAAAGCAGTTCGCTTTCTCCATTACCGCTACTAGCTGTGATAGACCGCTTTAATCCAGATATAACTCCAACGCTTACTGTGTTTCTAAATTCACCTAAGGCATTCCCTATCACAATAGCTGTCTGTCCAATTTTGATATTATCAGAATCGCCTAATTTTATAGTAGAAAGACCTGTTTTGTCAATCCTTAGAATTGCAATGTCTTGAACTGGATCGCGCGCGACAACCTCTGCTGAAATTTTTTCTCCATCATTAGTCAAAACAGTATAGTCAGCTTCTTCATCAGAAACAACGTGTTTGTTTGTTAAAATCAAGCTTCCGTTTACCCCTTCTAATGAATCGCTAGAAATTATAAATCCAGTGCCTCCGCCAATTTCTTTTTCTTCTGTTCCCTTCTGCCGATACTGCGGAACTTGATAGCTAAAAGGATCTAAAAATCCATTGCCAAAAAATTGATCAAAAAAACCATTTCCATTAAATGGATTATATTCTTGATAATATTCTTCCATTACAGGCAAATCTTTTGTAACAATAATGCTTACAACCGCAGGCGATGCCTTTTCTACGACATTAATAACAGCTTCTTCATAAGTAGCTGCTGAAAGATATGGATCTTCTCCTGAATTTACTTTTTCAATTTTCTGTTCTTTAACAAATTTAATTTCTCTAATATCGCTAAATAAATTATAACTCAAAACACCAACTATTATGCATACAAAAACAGCTGTTAAAAAACTTATTACAATAGAGATGATAACTGCTTCTCTATAATCTAAATTATTTTTTATGTTTTTTTTCATAATTTTTAATGGCTAGCCGCAATGCCTCCACCGCCAAATTGGCGCAATGCGTTTTTACTGGCGGGAGATTGCCTAGCGCGCCAGCCACATCTTTATAAGTAATTTTTTTAGCATAAGAAAGGGTTTTGCCCTTTGCTATTTCTGTAATCATTGAAGAAGTCGCAATAGCAGCCACGCACCCCATTGTCTCAAAAGAAATATCTATAATTTTATTATATTTAACTTTTAAATAAATAACCATAACATCCCCACAAACAGGATTCCCGGCTTTTGCAAAAGCATCTGCTGATTTCATTTTACCCATATTTTTAGGATTTTGGAAGTGTTGGATAACTTTTTTTGAATACATAAAATTATTTGTTTAATCTTCCTGATATTTTTCTTAATTTATCTATAACCTTTGGCAAAACTTCTAAAACATAATCAATATCTTTATCAGATGTCTGCTTACCCAAAGACAATCTAATACTACAATGAGCTTGTTCTGATGTTAGACCGATTGCCAATAATATATGCGACGGCTTTAATGATTGACTGGCGCACGCAGAACCAGTGGAAATATAAATTCCCTTTTGAGATAATAATGTTAAAATACTTTCTCCTTCTGCTCCTGCAAAACTAAAATTAACATTATTTGGCAAACGATTTTTTAATGGACCATTTAATTTTGAATTAGGAATTAACTTAATAATTCCATCAATTAATTTATCTCTAAGTTTTAGAATTCTTTTATTTTCTTTTTTATTTATTTTAATTCTTTCTATAGCTTGTCCAAAGCCAACAATCCCAGGAACATTTTCCGTTCCTTGACGTAATCCAAATTCCTGGCTTCCATATCCAAGAATCGGCTCTAAATGAACGCCTGAACAAATATAAAGTGCTCCAACTCCTTTTGGTCCATATATCTTATGAGAATCAAGAGTCATTAAATCAACCCCAAGTTTGTTAACATTACAATCTAAATAATTAGGCGCTTGAGCTGCATCTATATGAAAAATAATCTTATTAGATTTTCTTTTTTTATTCTCTTTTTTAATAATTTCGCTGATATTCTTAAT
>JBHPFQ010000002.1:0-49816 GCA_042571625.1 Patescibacteria group bacterium
GTTAAATACTTCCCAAGCGCTTTTAAATATAAAATAAAAAAAAGAAAAAGAAATGGCCGTGGATTTTTATGTTTTTATTATTCGGTTTTATTGGATTGTTATTTTTTAAAACAGGATTTACAATTAGTCAAGTAATAGAAAATGGCGGAGAGGCTACAATTTTGCCTTATGGAAGAGATCTTCCTAAATTGCCAGAGCAAGATATCAATAGAACAAATATATTATTATTGGGAATGCGAGGAGTAGGAGATCCCGGAGAAGGAGTTTTATTGTCTGATACAATAATTTTATTAAGTTTTGATAAGACATCCAATAAAGCATCTTTAATTTCTATTCCAAGAGATCTTTATGTTGAGATTTGGGGATTGTGGGAAACGAAAAAAATTAATTCTGCTTATGCTTATGGCGGATTTGATAGCGTGAAAAAAACGGTTTCATTGGTTACTGGGCAGTATATTGATTATGTTGTTAATGTTAATTTTAATGCTGTTACTAAATTAATAGATAATTTAGGAGGAATTAACGTTTATTTAAGCAGTCCTTTTGAAGAGAGCATTCAATGGGCTAATGATGGGAAAGAAGGAAGCATGTATTGGGTGAAAAGAAAAATTGATTTTGAAAATACCACAACTACTGAAGATGAGATTGAAGAGGAAATAATAGAAAATGATGATGGGGATGAAGATGAGGAAGAGTATGTAGAAAGCGGAGAAAAATGGGTTTTTTATGTGCCAGCTGGAACTAATGCCTTTGATGGATCATCTGCCCTTTATTATGCGCGTTCACGATTCTCAAGTAATGATTTTGATAGAATGAGACGTCAGCAAGATATTATAATGGCGATTAGAAAGAAAGCATTTTCTTTAGGAATTTTAACTAATCCAGTAAAAATTTATAATATTTTGGATTTATTAGGAAAAAATGTTAGAACAGATATATCATTAGGAGATATGAAAGACGCTATTAAATTGTTTTCTGAATTAGATATAAATAATATTGATATTAAAAAGGAAATTTTTGATGCAAATGAGCAAGATGGCTTGCTTTATGAAGATTTTATTAATGGCGAATATGTATTACTCCCAATAGGAGATAATTTTAAGGAAATTCAGGAGGTATGTAAAAATATTCTAGATTAAAATGCTTTCTATCATAATTACTCATCGTCAAACTCCCGTCCTATTGAAGATTTGCTTGAAATCATTAGAAGAAAATATTGATTCTATTGAGCGTGAGATAATTATAACTGATTGTGAAGCAGACAAAGAAACTCAGGAATTGGTAAATGATGAATTCCCTCAAGCAAGATTTATTTCTTTTCAGAATAATGTTGGTTATGCTAAACTTGTAAATGCAGGAATAAGGCAAGCAAAGGGAGAGTATATTTTGATTTTAAACGCGGATATAATTATTAAAAAAGGAACGATTTCGCAAATGATTGACTTTATTAAGAATGATTCAAGCATTGGAATTGTTGGTCCACAATTATTGACTTTTAGTAATGTTCATCAAGATTCTTGTTTTAAATTTCCAACAATTGGAATGCTAATAGCGAGAAGAACATTTATTAAGAATTTTAAATGGGGCAAGAAGAAAATAAGACAATTTTTAATTAATAATAAAAATTATTTAATTCCTAGAAATGTTGATTGGTTGCAAGGTTCTGCTATGCTTGTTCGTAAAAAAGCTATTGATAAGGTTGGATTATGGGATGAAAGATTTTTTATGTATTTTGAAGATACTGACTGGTGTAGAAGATTTTGGAGAAACGGATACAAGGTAGTCTATTTACCATCGGCTTGTATGTTCCATTATTATACAAGACAAAGTAAAAAATGGGGCAGTTTGATAGATCCAATATTTAATAAATATACAAGAATTCATTTAGCAAGCGCTTTTAAATATTTTTGGAAATGGAGAAAATTATGAAAAAAATTAAAAAATATATTACGATAGCACCAATTTTAGTTGTTTTGTTTATAACTATTTTTGGATTAGGTTTTTTTATAGGGACGAGCAATCAACCATCCATTGAGAAAATTTGCAATGCGACTGGAAAAGATTTAAGAAAGCCGGAAAGTGTTGATTTCAGCTTATTTTGGGATACGTGGAATGTGATAGAGCAAAAATATGTTGATAGATACGATTTAGATTATCAAAAAATGGTTTATGGCTCAATTAGCGGTTTGGTGAATTCATTAGATGATCCTTATTCTATTTTTATGGAGCCACAGCAAAGCAAGAGGTTTCTAGATGATATTGGAGGAAGCTTTGGTGGTATTGGTGCTGAAGTTGGTATTCGGAAAGGTGTTTTAACAGTGATTGCTCCTCTTGCTGGAAATCCAGCAAAAGAAGCTGGTTTACGCGCGGGAGATAAAATTCTTAAGGTTGATGAAGCTTTAACAATGGATTTAACTCTTGATGAGTCAGTAGATTTGATACGTGGAGAAAAAGGAACAGAAGTGTCTTTGCTTATAAGTCGTGATGAGTGGGACGAAGCAAAGGAAATTAAAATCATGCGAGACGAAATTAAAATTCCTGTTTTTAATTGGAAAATTATAGACGGCAATATTGCTTATGTTGAGTTTTATCATTTTACTGAAAATTCAGATAAGGAATTTAAAAAGATAGCTAATGAAATTTCCAAATCAAACATTAATGGATTGATTTTAGATATTAGGGATAACCCTGGTGGCTATTTAGAATCTGCCGTTGATATAGCTAGCTGGTTTGTTCCAAAAGGAGAAGTGGTTATTACCGAAGATTTTGGAAATGGAGAGAAAAATGAATATTTTAGCAAGGGATATAGTAATAAAATATCTGAAATTAAAACAGTTATTATAATGAATGAAGGATCTGCTTCAGCTTCTGAAATATTAGCAGGCGCTCTTCGCGACCATAAAGGAATTCAAATTGTCGGCGAAAAGAGTTTTGGAAAGGGTTCAGTTCAGCAATTAGAAAGACTTAAAGGTGGTTCTAGTATTAAATTGACTATTGCTAAATGGCTTACGCCCTCTGGTGCATGTATTGAAAAACAGGGTATCGAGCCGGATATTGAAATTGAATTAACAGACGAAGACATTGAAGAAATGCGCGATCCACAATTAGATAAGGCATTAGAGTTATTTGCTAATTAATAAATGGATAAACAAGTTATTCTTAAAATATATGGTCGGGTGCAAATGGTTCTGTATCGTGATTCTACAAGAAGAAGAGCTAAAAAATTAGGTTTAACTGGTCTGGTTAATAATAAATCAGATGGCACAGTTGAAGTTATTGCTGAAGGTCCTGAAGAAAAGTTGAAAGAATTAATCAAATGGTGCTATAATGGACCTATATTAGCGCGAGTAGATAAAATTGAAATACAATGGAGGGAAGCTACTGGCAATTTCAATAATTTTGAAATAAAATATTAAATATATGAAAGTTATACTATTACAAAATATAAAAAAAATAGGAAAGAAAAGAGATGTTAAAAGTGTTAAAGATGGTTATGCTATAAATTATCTTTTTCCTAATAAGCTAGCTGTTATGGCTACTGATGATGAGCTGGATAAATTAGAAGAATTTAAAGAAGAAGAGATCCAACAGGCAGAAGAAGAGCTAATTGGATTTCAAAAAATAGCAAGTGAATTAGATGGTTTGGAAATTGAAATATCATCTAAAGTTGATGATTCTGGAAAGCTTTTTGGTTCCATTACTTCAAATAACATAACTGATAAATTAAAAGAATCTGGTTTTGAGATAGAAAAGAAATGGGTTAAGTTAAAAGATCCAATTAAAGAGCTGGGAGAATATGAAATTGACATTGAATTACCCCATAATCTAGAAGCTAAAATTAAAATCGTAGTTATAGCGGCGGAATAAATAATCCCGAGTGAACATAGGTGGATCATTCAGGTATATTTTTATGGCAAGAACGAAATATATTTTTGTAATGGGAGGGGTTATGTCTGGCGTAGGCAAGGGGATTGCTACTGCTTCAATAGGAAGGATTTTGCAAAGTAAGGGATATAAAGTAACAGCAGTTAAAATAGATCCATATATTAATGTTGATGCTGGAACAATGAATCCGATTGAGCATGGTGAGGTTTTTGTAACAGAAGACGGAACAGAAGCAGATCAGGATTTAGGGAATTATGAAAGATTTTTAGATCAAGATATATTTTCTGGAAATTATATGACCACTGGGCGTGTTTACGAAGCTGTTATTCATAGAGAAAGAAATCTAGGGTACAAAGGAAAGTGTGTTGAAGTGGTTCCCCATATCCCAGAAGAAGTCATTCAAAGAATATACAATGCTGGACGTAAAACAAAATCAGATTTTGTTTTGGTTGAAATTGGCGGAACAGTTGGAGAATATCAAAATATTTTATTCTTAGAAGCAGCGCGTATGATACATTTAAGACATCCAAAAGATGTTCTTTTTGTTTTAGTAAGTTATTTGCCAACTCCTCTTGGAACTGGCGAAATGAAAACTAAGCCAACTCAAAGCGCAGCAAGAACTTTAAACGGATCTGGAATTCAGCCAGATTTTATTATTGCTCGTTCTGAGTATCCTATTGATGAGCTTAGGAAAAAAAAGATTTCCGTATTTTGTAATATTGAAAAAGAAAATGTTATTTCTGCCCCTGACATTGAAACGATTTATGAAGTGCCGATTAATTTTGAAAAAGATGGACTAGGAGATAAAATTTTAAAAAAGTTAAAATTAAAATCAAAGAAAAAAAACTTAAACGATTGGCAGAAATTGGTTAAAACCATTAAAAATTCTAATAAGGAAATAGAGATTGGTATTGTTGGTAAATATTTTAGCACAGGTAATTTTATTCTATCTGATTCATATATTTCTGTTATTGAAGCTGTGAAGCATGCGTCATGGTATCATAAAAGAAATGTTAAATTCCGTTGGCTTAATGCTGAAGAATATGAGAAAAATCAATCCAAACTTAAAGAATTAAAAGAATTAAACGGAGTTATTGTTCCTGGTGGCTATGGTGAAAGGGGAGTGGAGGGAAAAATTAAAACAATACAATTTTGCCGTGAGAACAAAATTCCATATCTTGGTCTTTGCTATGGAATGCAGATGGCGATTATTGAATTCGCTCGCAATGTTTGTG
The DNA here is from genome assembly GCA_042571625.1 of Patescibacteria group bacterium. GTDB lineage: Bacteria > Patescibacteriota > Minisyncoccia > Portnoybacterales > UBA2143 > JBHPFQ01. Next base: position 5,121 of record JBHPFQ010000002.1, read on the forward strand.
GATTAAAAGATGCTCACACAACTGAGATTAATGCAAAAACAAAATATCCGGTTATTGATTTAATGTCAGAACAAAAAGAAAAGTTAGAAAAGAAAAATTATGGTGGTTCAATGCGTTTAGGCGCTTATCAATGCCAGTTAATTAAAAATACAATAGCTTATCAGGCCTACAGAAAAGTATTTATAGCTGAAAGACATCGTCATCGTTATGAATTTAATAATAAGTTCAAAGATATTTTAGAAAAAAATGGTTTAGTGATTTCTGGTATTAATCCAGAAAGAAATTTAGTTGAAATTATTGAATTAAAAAACCAGCCATTTTTTGTGGCGGTTCAATTCCATCCAGAATTCAAATCTAGGCCATTAAGACCACATCCTCTTTTCAGGGAATTTATTAAAGCTGGATTACATTAACAACTTTTGCGATTCTTCGCGATCCATCAAATTTCTTTATTTTTTTAGTGGTAAATTTTATAAATCCGTTTATTATAGAGTATAAAGTATCATCGCTTCCTTTGCGAACGTTTTTTCCAGGAAGAATTTTACTGCCTCTTTGGCGAACAATAATACTGCCGGGCTGTGCTTTTTGTCCGTCATATAATTTTACGCCTAAGTATTTTGGTCTTGAATCTCTGCCTAAACGAGTTGTTCCTGCTGATTTAGTCTTTGACATATTAGAATAATATTATCTTATTTTATTGATTAAGTCAAGAATTTTTAGAAGCTGTTAATACCTTAAATTCTTTAGCTAATTTTTTAGTTTTTTCAATTTCTTTTTGCGTTGTAATAGATAAAGAAGAGATTAGTTTTTTAAGTTTAGCATTATCAACCGTTAAAACTTCCTGCCATTTTCCTAATGGTTCAAGAATATTTTTAATTTTATCTAAATCATAAGCAAACCTTTGTTGTGATAATCGGGTGATATATCCTTCATCTCCGAAAATTCTATCTAAATTATTTTCGTCGCAGTATTGATTTATAGATGTTTTTAATTCAACAATTTTTTTTGCATCTGTAGTTTGTCTGGTTTTAATTTCAAAATATTCTTTAATTATTTCTTTAATTTTTTGCTGATCAGGAATAGGAAGTTGTTGATTAATGAATTTGTGTCTGAAAAGAGGACATTGTTGTTGATATTGGCACCAATCGCATAACGGATTTGATTTTGGATCAAAATTACTTTGTTCTATTTGACTAATTAAATCTAGAATCTTTTCCTCGTCATTTTTAAGCTGTTGATTCGTTCTATTAGTGGAAAGTTTTTCTCCATGACGCACATAATAAAGTGATAATTTTACTTTTTTGTTTTCTTTTCGGATAACTGGCCAGCGATAAAGCAATCCCAAATTGTAAACTGATAATTGCAAATTATTATCTATTGTCTCTTGCGGAGGCATTTTTTTAGATGTCTTATAATCAATTATTTCAAAGGTATTATCAGGCAATTTATCTATACGATCTATACGACCAGTTATTTGATGATTTCCTAATGGAATAGTAAAAGATGTTTCTAAATCAATCACTTTAGAATCTAAATGGTTGTTATTAATATAATAGTTTTTCAATATTTCAATTCCTTGATGAAAGGCAAAAGATTCTTCTTGTTTGTTTTGATAAATATCACTATTCCACTTATCAGTGAATTGTTTTAATAAGTTATCTTCCAATAATGGAGCGGTATGAAAGATTTTTAAGCATTCGTGAATTAGAGTTCCAAAAACAGCTTCCTTTGCTTTGGACGTTCTAATTCTGTCTATATATTGATATTTATATTTAGCCGGACAAGATATAAAAGATTCTAGGCCGGAATAGGAAATACGCATTCTATTATTATAGCTTATTTTCTTAAAGGATGGTATCTGTGGTGTGTTTTTTCGGCGTAGCGATCTGAAGCATGAACATAGCGAGTAGTTGTTTCTAAAGATTCGTGGCCAAGTAAGATTTGAATGGCGGCTGGATTAGCTCCATTTTCGGCCAAGTAAGTAGCAAAACCATGTCTTAATGAGTGAGCTGATATTGGAATATTAATTCCTAATAATTCGCGATATCTTTTAATTTTTTCCTGTAAATAGTTAGTGGATATTTTTTTATTTTTATCAGCAATGTTTTTACCTCTATAAGGAATAAAAAGATAGGGTAGATTATCATTTCTAGTGAACAAATACTTTCCTAAATGATCAAAAGCGCGAGAAGTTAGATAAACAAATCTTTCTTTCTTGCCTTTACCCATAATAAAGATGCGACCCGTTTGGTCAATCTGACTTCTTTTCAAATTAACAATTTCAGATATTCTCATACCTGTTGAAAAAAGAATTTCTAAAATTGCTCTATTACGTAAAGCAACATTTTTATTTTTTTCTAGTTCGGAAGGGGATTCAATCAATTTGATTATTTCATTCAATTCTGCTACATGAGGATGCTTGCGTTCAGTCTTCATTAATTTAACGCTTTCTGGTGAAACAGGAGCATTATAGTCCATATCTATTAAATACTTAAAATATGACCTTAGGGCGGATAGCATTCGGTTGATGGAATAACTAGTTAATTTATGGTTACTTTGAGCCATATTAGCTGTTTTTCTATCAATAGAAATTAAATATGCTTTATAGTTTAGTAATGTATTTTTATTTACTTCATCAAAGTTAATATTTATATCATTAAGAAAGGCGGAGAAGACCCCTAAGTCACGTTCATAATTATAGATTGTTTCTTCTGAATAATTATTTGTTTTTAGATTTAAAAGAAAATCATCAAGCAATGGTAAAAGTATTTGTTTATTCATAAGTAATTAAAAATAAAATTATTTTATCGAGTGTAAGAGTTATTATACTCACTAACATATATTATAATTCATGGGCCGTAGGCCCGTCAACTGTGGATAATTTTTTTATCTATTATATGTATTACATATCATGCTTTATGCCCTTTTATCTCTCTAGACCATATAATTATATATCTTTTTGTTTTAAAAATTTAAAAAAGTTTTTAAAAATTGCTTTTTCCTTCTCCACTTTATTTTTAACTGCGAGAGCATACTCCCCTGTTAATTTATTTTTTTTAGGGAAGTAGTATATCAGATGCCGATCCATGTTTCATAACATTATCTATAAATTACCATTTGGTCTATTCTAGTTGTAGTATTATAAAGATTAGAAATGTATACTTGCGTAGAATCTAAATAAATATTATCTCCGAACAAAGGATCATGAACCACATAACGTCCATCATCTGTTTTGTGATGAACAACAACATAATGTCCAGCATTACGTCCAATAGCTCGAACAAAAATAACAACTGGATTGCCTGCTCCAAGTTCTCTATCTAACTTAAACCAATCAAAAGAAGAAGTATGCGCAGGTGGGCAATTTATACATTGAATATTTTCCCAGCTTTTAGGCCAAACAATTAAATCATAATAAAATATCCTTTCTTTAGCTAGTTGACCTGGAGTAATGCGACTTCCTTGTTTTGTAAAAACCATAGCTATTGATGAAATAGCACAGCCATAATTTTCCATTAAAGAATTGCTAAAACCAATTGTTGTTTTTGCCCATTGTGGATCGTCTTGACGGTAATACCAACTAGTTGAAGCCCAATATTTTTTTGGAGGTTTTTCTTGTAACTCTTTTAAGCGAGCTAGCTCAGTTGCTTTTTGCTGAAGCAAGCGGTTTATATCTCCTAATAATGATTCTTTTTGTTTTTCAATACTGGATAGTAAATTTTGATATTGTCCTTCCTCGCCTTTTGTTTTAGACAACAAAGATTCTTTCTGATTCTTTTGAGCATCAAGAGAAGATTTTTGCGTAGCTAATTCTGATTTTAAATTTTCTAATTCTTCTTTTTTATTTTCTTTTTCTTCTTTATCTGTAGTTATTTTTTTCTTTAATAATTTTAAGTTTTCAACTTTTTGTTGAACGCCATTTTGTAAATTCTTTAAATAATTTAACTGATCAAAAAAGTTTGAAAAATTATCGCTTTGAAGAATTATTTCTAGATCATTAGTATTATCGTATTCGGAAATATTTTGAATTATTTGAATTAAATTACTTTTTTGTTGGTCAATATCTTCTTTTGCCTGTTCCAAACCATATTCTAATTGAGTAATTTCAGCATTTGTTTGATCAACTTTTTCTTCAGTAATATTTATATCTGTTTCAAATTTTCCTATTTCTGCATTAAAAACATATATTTTATCTTTCAAACTGCTTATCTCCCCCTTTTTTTGATTGATAATTTTTTGATATTCCTTAGATTGTTGTTCTAATTCTATCCTTCTGGCTTCATGATCTTGAATTTGTTTGTTTAAATCTTCAACAACTCCTCCACTAGCTATCAGAGGAAAAATTAAAAGAATGATTAAAATAAATTTACAATTTTTCAATCGCATATTTTATCCTTTTTAGCGTTTTTTCCTTGCCCAAGACCTCTGCTATTTCAAATGGCCCAGGAGAGGCCTTTTGGCCACTTAAAGCCACTCTAAATGGCCATAGAAGCTCGCCTACGCCACTTTTTTCAGTTAGGGGCATAATTACACCTTCTAATGATTTTGCTTCAAAATCGTCAATTTTTGACAATTCTTTTAATAATAATTCTAAGTTATTTTTGACCTCTTTTAAATCCATTTTCTTCCAAATAAGCAATTCCAGCTTATAATCAGGTTCTTTAAAAAAGAACTTAGTTAGCTCCCCTATTTCTGATATTTTTTTTAATCGTTCCTGCTCTAAGGCAACAATTTTTTTTGCGTATTTGATATCTTTTGTTTCTAAATATGGAAAGCATTTTTCGGTTAATTCATCTAAATCCATTTGACGAATATAATTTCCGTTTAACCAATCTAATTTTTTTATGTCAAAAACAGCTCCGCTTTTTTGAACTTTTTCTAAGGAAAAACTTTCAATTAATTCTTTTGCGGAAAAAATTTCTTTTTCTGTCCCAGGGTTCCATCCAAGCAATGCTATAAAATTAACTATGGCTTCAGGCAAATATCCTTGTTTTTTATAATCTCCAACAGAAGTTGCTCCATGTCTTTTGCTTAATTTGCTTTTATCATTCCCTAGAATTAAAGGTAGATGAGCATATTGTGGAATATTTAATTTTAATGCTTTGTTAATTAAAATTTGTTTTGGAGTATTAGATAGATGATCTTCTCCGCGAATTATGTGGCTAATTCCCATTTCAGCATCATCAATAGTGCTGGCTAATAGAAATAAAGGAGTTTGTTCATTTCTGGCAATACTAATATCTCCTAATAATTCTCCATCAAATTCTGATTTACCCCTTATTAGATCGTTAAATATAATTTTACCACTGCAGTGAAAACGGATAATACCTTTTTTACCTTTGCGATCGCAAATATGTTTTGGAGCTTCTTTCTTGTCTATTTGTTCTTTTTTTTCTCTTTCTAATTCCTCTTTTGTATGTTCGCACCAAAATGCTTGCCCAGAATCCAAAAGTTGTTTTATATATTTTTTATAAACTTCCGTTCTTTTGCTTTGATAAGAAGGACTTTCATCCCAATTTAATCCAAGCCATTTCAAATTATCTAATATATCTTTTTCGTATTTTTCATTAGAACGCTCTTTGTCTGTATCTTCAATCCGAAGAATAAATTTGCCGTTATTTTTTTTGGCAAATAAATAATTAAATAAAGCAGTTCTGGCTGTTCCAATGTGAAATAAGCCAGTCGGACTCGGTGCAATGCGAACACGAATCTCTTGATTATTTTTATATTTATCCATATTAAATAGCTAACTTTATTATCTCCTCCGCAATTTTTTGTCCTGCTTCAATTATAGCAAAGTTTTTAGCATTATCCCCTATTCTCTTTGCCAAATCAGAATCATTAATAATTTTGGAAATTTCATTTAATAAAATATTAGGAGTTAAATTTACTTGCTCTATAACAATAGCCGCGCCTGTTTTAGCATAAGCAAAAGCATTTTCTCTTTGATGATTAAAAGCGGAATTTGGTAAAGGTATTAAAATACTTGGTTTGCCGCAAGCCGCTATCTCAAAAATACTTGTAGCTCCAGCGCGTGATATAATTACATCTGCCAAAATAAAAGCAGATTTTAATTGATTTTCATTTAAAAATGGAAATAAATAATAATTTTCAATTGAATCAGTTTCTTTCTTTATATTATTATATTCCTTAGAACTGCATTGATGTATTACCTCGTATTTTCCAAAAAGCTGAGGAAGAATTTCTAAAATTATTTGATCTATTTGCTGAGATCCTTGGCTTCCTCCTATTGCTAAAATAACTGGTTTTTGACTTGAAATTCCAAAAACATTTTTTGCTAATTCTCTATCTTCTTGTCTGGCAGATTGGCATGATTCAAAGATTTCAGAACGTATTGGCAATCCTATTAAAGCAGTTTTTTCTGGTGGGAAAAAATCTTCTGCTTTAGAAAAGGAAACAGCTATCCGTTTTGAAAATTTTCCTCCTAATCTAGTTGCAATGCCCGGAATTGTATCTGATTCATGGGTAATAATAGGTATACGATAGATCCATCCAGCAATAACAATTGGCAAACTACCGTATCCACCTTTGCTAAAAATGACATCAGGCATTAATGCAAAAACATTCCATAGCGATTGGCAAAATCCAATAGGTATTTTAAATAAATCAGAGAAAAGTTTAATAGAAAAATATCTTCTGAATTTTCCAGATATAATAAATTTAGTTTTAATTCCTTCTTTCTCTAAAATATTACTAAATCCATAAGGACCTTTAGCGCCTATAAAATACATTTCTAATTCATGTGGATAATTTTTTTTTAATTCTTTGGCTACGGCAATAATTGGAGTGATATGTCCTCCTGTTCCGCCGCCAGTAAAAAGTACTCTCATATTTTTAAGTATATTTAGATATATTAATCAAAATTCCAATACTTGCCAAGGTGATCACTAATGATGAACCCCCATAACTTATTAATGGTAATGGCATTCCTGTCATTGGGATCATTCTAGATATAGATCCTATATTTATAAATGCTTGAAAAAATAAACAGGTAGTAATGCTCCCGGCAAGAAGATAAGAAAACTTATCAGGTGCTTTCCTAGCGATTTGCATTCCACGCCATGCAAAAAGTAGAAATAAAATCACTAATAACCCAGCGCCAAATAATCCTAATTCTTCAGCTGCAACAGCAAATATCGAATCTCCTATTACCTCTGGTAAATAATTCCATTTTTGAATACTATGTCCTAATCCTAATCCGAAAACGCCTCCAGAACCAATAGCTAATAAGGCTTGATTAGTTTGATATCCAATACCTTGAGGATCTAATTCAGGATGAAGGAAAACTGTTAACCGCGCCATTCTATACGAAGCTGTATTTGCCAATACAGCTAATAATAATATTATAACAATCCCAGCCATGAAAAGATAGGATAATTTCATTCCTGATAGAAAATAGATTACAGTAGAAATCATTACTAAAATTATCAGAGCGCTCATATTTGGTTGAAGCATAACTAAAGTTCCTATAGTTACTAGAGAAAATAAAACTGGAATTAAGTTCGCTTTTTTATTAGTTCTTTGTCTGCTGATTATTGCTGATAAATAAATTATGAATGATAATTTAGCAATTTCAAATGGCTGAAATGAAAATGATTGTATAGAAACCCATCGTTTTACTCCATCATTGCCATAACTTAATCCTGGGAAAAAAACAAGCGTTAAGAGAATTATGCTAATAATTAAAAATGGAAAAGAAATTTTTTGTAAATTCTTATAATGCAATTTTTGCATAATTAAAAATGCAATAATAGCTAGTGGAAGACTATAAACTAATTGATGTTTAAGAAAGTAATAATTTTGGCCAAAAAAATCACGAGATATAACAATAGACGCGCTAGATAAAATTATCAATCCAAAAACAATTAAAGCAAATACAATAACAATTAAAGTGTAATCTGGATTATGCGATTTCATTGTTCCCTTAATAATTTAACTGCTTGATTAAATTGCTCTCCTCTTTCAAATTCATGCTTAAATAATCCAAAACTTGCGCATGCTGGAGAAAGTAGAACAATATCGTTTTCTGAGGCTCTATCTTTAGCTTCAAACACTGCTTGTTTCATATTGTTAAAAGGGCCAATTGTTTCTAGATCTTTATCAAGATTTTCTAAATTATGTGTGGCGCTTCCATCTAATAAAATAAGTGTTTTAACTTTTTTAACAATCATTAAAGCTAATTTTTCAAAATTTAATTTTTTATCAGAACCTCCAGCAATTAAAATAATATTTTTTTTAGGCGGGAATGAAGACAAAGCGGCCAAAGTCGCATCTGGTATAGTAGCAGTTGTATCATTAATATATTTTACTTTTTCAATAGTATCAATTTCTTCTAATCTTCCGTTCAACCCTTGAAATTTACCAAGAACTTGTTTTATATCTTTATCAGAAATATTATATAATTTGGCCACGCTCACAGCAGCTAATATATTGCTGATATTATGTCCTCCTTTTAATTTAATATCGTCAAAAGAACAAATTTCTTTTTCGTTAAAATAAATTTTTTCTTTTCTTGCGGATGCGGCATTGGAAAATTCATTTTCTTTTGTATAGTAAAATATTTTTGGTTTTTTTGTTTTATCTGCCATCTGTCGGACAATTTTGTCATCAAAATTAAGGATTAAAGAATCTTTTGATTTTTGCCATTTAAAAATTTCTCTTTTATCGGAAATATAGCTTTCCATATTTTTATATTTATTCAAATGGTCAGGCAATATATTTGTTATAACAGAACATTGAGGACTTTTTTTATGAGGTCTTAACCCAGCGAGTTGCCAACTTGAAAGTTCAAGAACTACAAATGAATTTTTATCAATTGAATCTAAAATTTCTAAAGCTGATTTTCTAATATTTCCAGCCAAAAATGTATTGGAATATTTTCTTTTTAGGAATCTGGCTATTAGCGCAGAAGTTGTTGATTTTCCTTTAGTTCCGGTGACTCCGATAATTTTAGCTGGACAAAGTTCAAAAAAAATACCAATATCTGTATCAATTGGCACTTTATTTTCTTTTGCAATTTGTAAATACCTGGAATTTTCTGGAATAGCTGGATTCTTAATTACTAAATCTGTGTTAATAAAATCTTCTGGACGATGTTGCCCAAGCACATATTTTATTGGATAATCTTTGAGTTTAGCTATTGATTCTTTTAATTCCTCCTTACTTTTTAAATCTGTTACTAATACCTTTGCTTCTAATTCGCTAAAAAACTTAGCGGATCCTACTCCGCCTCCATGCAATCCTAATCCAATAATAGTAATTTTTTTATTTTTGAAATCTTTTGCTTTCATAATAATTAAATAATTCTTTCAACAAAAACTAATACTAATCCTATTATTGCCATTACAAAAGAAATAATCCAAAATCTCTGAGTTATTTGTGTTTCTGGCCAACCCATTGCTTCAAAATGATGGTGGATAGGAGCTGAAAGAAAAACTTTTTTACCACGTATTTTCTTAGAAATTACTTGGATGATAACAGAGCTTGATTCTATTACTAGAATAAATCCAATAAAAGGCAAAAGCATAAACGCATTAGTAAGCATCGCAATAATTCCTAAAGTAATTCCTAAAGACATTGCTCCAGTATCTCCCATAAAAAATTTTGCTGGGTGTATATTAAACCAAAGAAATGCTAATAAAGCCCCAATTATTATTCCACATAAAACAGCTAAATCCATTTTTCCTTGTATAAAAGCAATTGTAGCGTAAGCAGCAAAAGCTATTAAAAGAACTCCTCCTGCTAATCCATCTAGCCCGTCTGTTAAGTTTGCTGAATGCGCAGTAGCTACTAAAATTAAAATGAAAATTAAAATATACCATAACCCAACATTAAAATCTCCGACAAAAGGTATGTGAATTAAATCCCATTCCAATTTCCAGTAAAACCACCATGCCCCAAAAGCTGAAATAATTGTATAAATTAAAAGCCGATGTCTCACTTTTAATCCTCCAGCTTTAGATCCTATTTTGAAAATTCCAAGTAAATCATCTCCCATTCCGACTAAAGCAGAAGCAATAAGCGCTCCTAATGGCAACAGAGTTTGTCTTCTGCTAAAGAAATTTATTTTTTCAAAAATAGTTCCCGCGCCTATTTTACTTATCCACCAAAAAAATAAAGTTAGTATCAATACAGTCCCCCAAATTAAAATTCCCCCCATTGTTGGAGTTCCTTGTTTCTTTTTATGTAATTTGGAGAAAATCGGCGCTCCATCATGTCTTATTTGCTTACCCAAGCGATATTTATTTAAAAATCCAATTAAAGCTGGCGTCCATGTTAAAGCAAATAAAAATGATATAGCTGATAATCCAAAAATTCTAGATAGGTTAAAAATGTCAGACATAAATAAAAATAAGATTTACCATAAATAGGCTTCTTTGGCCCATTCAACTAATTTTTCCGTTTGTTCAAATCTTTCTTTTGCGCCTAAAACAACTGTTATTAAATAGCCGTCTTTATTGCCATTAGAACATTCTAAAGCCAACGCAAGGCACCCTTGTGCTTCATTAGTAAAACCAGTCTTTCCTCCTGCTACGCCAGACAATTGATCTAATAATTTATCTGTATTAATCCAATGATGTTTTATTGCGCCATTAACAGAAGCTAAATCAATAGAAGATGTCCTAAAAATTTTCCAAATAATAGGTTGTCTTAAACTGTATATCAATATCTTTGAAATTTCCTTAGCTGTTGAAATATTGCCTGGATTATATCCACTTGGATCAACAAAAAAAGTATTTTCTAATCCCATAATTTCTTTTGATTTCCAATTCATCAAATCAACAAAGTTTTTATCAATCTTTTTTTCTACAGCTTCTGACAAAGCTACTGCCGCGTCATTACTTGATTCCATTAATAAAGCATATAAAAGATTTTCTATTGAAATCTCCTCATTTTCAACTAACCCGCCCTGTTCTCCGTAAGCATTAATTGCATTGGATGAAATAATTGTTGTTTCTCCAATACTTAAATGATCAAGAACAACTAAAGCAGTGATTATTTTAGTTAAACTAGCTATTGGCAACGGCTGATCAATATTTTTTTGGAAAAGAATTTTATCTCCGCTTGATTCAAATACTAACGCTGCTGATGCATCAACATCCGGGTCATCAATGCTCCAATTGCGAATAGGTAAAAAATTTGGATTACCGGCTAATAATGAAGATATAGATGATTGCTGGTATTTATTCCATTTTTCTAATTGGTATTCTGTATTTTGTGATTGTTGATTAAGTACATTGCTTGGCTTATTCAGCGCGCTTTCGAAAATAAGAGTTAACGGAGATAAAACAATGGAAATAGTGATTAAAATTTTTGCTATCATTACTTTCTATTCTATCACGAACTAATTTTAATATTTAATTCTTTTAGTTGTTTTTCACTAACCTGGCTTGGTGCTTTCATAGTTAAATCTCTAGCATCTCCTGTTTTTGGAAAAGCAATTACATCTCTTATGCTTTCTTCATTCATAAGAATAGCTATAAATCTATCAATACCCATAGCAATTCCTCCATGCGGTGGGGCTCCATATTCAAACGCTTCTAATAGATGGCCAAATTTTTCTTTTATTTCTTCATCCGTTATCCCGACTAATCTGAATATTTTTTCTTGTATTTCCTTGCGATGTATTCTAATACTTCCTCCTCCGATTTCTTGTCCATTCAAAACTAAATCATATTGCAAAGAACGAACTTTTAAAGGATCTTTATCAAGTAATGGCAAATCTTCATCTACCGGAGAAGTAAAAATGTGATGACTGCTATCATATCTTTTTTCTTCTTTATTCCATTCAAAAAGTGGCCAATTAATAATCCAAACAAAAGCCAGTTCACTTGGATCTTCTTTATCTTTTCTTAAATCAGGCTTATCTGTTCCATATTTTTCCATTGCTTCTTTATGATCTAATTGCAAAAATGGACTGAAAGTAAGTTTTTTGGATAAATTTTTATCAAGAATTATTAAATCTTTTACAATTTTTAAATAAAGCTTTTCAATTAAATTAATAATATTTCTAGGTTTTACAAAAGACATTTCAACGTCAAACTGAGTGAACTCTGGCTGACGATCGCCTCGCAAATCTTCATCTCTAAAACATCTTGCAATTTGAAAATATTTTTCCAATCCAGCCACCATTAACAATTGTTTTAATTGCTGAGGTGCTTGTGGTAAAGCATAAAATTGACCAGAATGAAGTCGGCTTGGCACTAAAAAATCTCTTGCTCCTTCTGGAGTGGACTTGGTCAAAATAGGAGTTTCCACTTCTATAAATCCCCTCTTGTCCATGAAATTGCGAATGATTTTAATGACCTTATGCCTAATAAATAAATTTCTTTTCATCTTGTCGCGACGAATATCTAAATAGCGATATTTTAATCTTATCTCTTCTCCTACTTTTGTTTCAGATGATATTTCAAATGGAGGTGTTTTTGATTCATTCAAAATTTTTAATTCTTCAACAGCTATTTCAATTTCTCCTGTTGTTAAATTTTCATTTTTAGTTCCATTAGGTCTTTCATTAACTTTCCCGATTATCTCAATCACCCATTCGTCCCTGATTTTTTCTGACAATTGATAAGGAGCTTCATTATCTGGAGAAAAAACTAACTGAATAAGCCCTGCGCGATCTCGCAGGTCTATAAAAACAATTTTACCATGAACTCGCCGGCTATTTACCCAGCCGGCTAGTTTGACTTTTTCTCCTTTTTTCTCTACAGCTTCCGATGTATATATTCGTTTCATATACAAATTATTATATCTTATTGAAGCTCGTAGGTCAAAGGAATTTGTGGATAGAATTACCAGACATTTTTAATAGTATTTTAATAGTATTAAAATAAGTATTTCTATTTTTGTAGGAAAAATATAAGTTTTTCCCAAAAAAAGAGCAACCTTTCCGATAAAATCAAAACTTTTTTGTCATTGCGAGGAGGTCCGTTTACGAACGGGACGACGCCCGCCTGCAACGCTATGCGTGGCATTGCGGGCAGGCGGCAATCTCGCGGGAGGAGTCCCGACAGAGGTCGGGACGACGATCCGCGCGATATAAAATCATTTGCTACTTGTATATTAAAAATAAAAGACAGATTTTTTCCGATAAAATTATAGGTTTCACCTTGCCCTGCGATGCTCTATGAATGTTATTTAATATAAAACTTTGATGGAAAGGCGAAACCTTAATTTTTGCGGTTAAAGGTTACTGTTATTTATTTAAACTATGAATATCAGGTAATACTGATTCAATTTCTGGACACTTCGGACATTCTAATGCTGGACATTCTACAACTATATTTTTTTCTAATTCTTCTTCACGATATTGTATCAACTTTTGATTTAAATCCATTATCTGTTGATTTTGCTCTATTAAATTTTGTCTAAAAATATTATCAAGTTTATCATAACGAGATACGTCTTTATACAAATCAATCACTATTGCAAAAAATACAACTGAAATCGCAATAACTACACCAAAAATAAATTTCCATATTATATTCGTTTCTCTTCTATTTATTATACTATCTATCTCTCTTTGTATTTCTTCTCTAGCTTCATCAAAAGAAAATACTTTTCTTTCTTTCTCTTTAAGCACTTCTTCTCCAATCCCCTTTTCCGGAATTACCGTTCTTTTAAAAAATTTGTTGAAATTTGTATTCATTTTCTAGATATTTAAAACCACCAATTTATATTCACAGAAGTATCGCCAAAAGCATTTTCTGGCCATTTTTCTTTTATGTTTACGCTATACCTCTTTAATATTTTTTTATTTTCTTTATTCATTATTTCTATATATATTTTGTCAATTTTATTTCTTGGAATACTTAAATTAACCTCAGATAAGGTTTTGTAATCCATCCATGATTTTTTATGTTCACGATATTCAATCCCTTTTGTAATTACAATCCTGAACTCACTTTTTGAATCATTGATACTAGCCACACCAAAAGAAATATAAACATAACCAGGCGGATAATTAAAGAATGTAGACATTTGCATAAATTTAATATAACTTTCTATAATATAGGTAATTTTTATTTATTTTTTCTAATTCTTTATTTATTTTTTGTTAAAAAATTTTACTTTTTTCGTCCAATTCATCTATTTTTGACCATTGATTAGATACATTATAAATCATAAATCCTCCCGCTATAAAACCTCCAATCCATATTATCGGAATATCCGGCGCTAAAAGAGTTAAAAGTCCTAAAAGAATAATTAATACACCGCCAATAATTTTTGGCCAAGGATTAAATGACTTTAAAATTAGTGGTTGTCCACATTTAGTGCATTTTAAAACAAAACCGATATTATAACGACCCCATATTAATTTACAATTTTTGCAATAAGGACGAACATATTTATTCATATTTGTTCATTTTTCTATTTCAGATCAGAAAAACATCCACAAAAAGAAAAAGAAAAGTAAAATATAAAACCAAGTTTCTTTAAAAAAATTTATTATCTTTTTTTCTCTGATTGCCTCTATTAATCTACCGATAACAATAAAAGCTAAAAATCCTAATAATATTATTGCTATAATCAACCAAGTAATGTCATATGCATTAGAAAAAGAAATGCTAAAACCAAAAAGATTAGTAATCCCCCATATTATTGCAGAAAAAACTGCCAAAATTGATAAATATATAAAAGCCCAATGAGCGAATGCAATAGCCAAAGGAGCTACTATCAAAAGAATTAATATTCCCACAATTATCGAACCTTCTAAGAATTTACTTATGGCTAAAAATATCACTCCTAAACCGATAATAGCAGTTACTAAGAATTGTAAAATATGAACTAAAAGAAGAAGTATTCCTCCACTCACATATGCGCTACCAAGCCCCACTCCTTTTAAAATCTTTTTTATTTTCTCTTTCATATTATTTTAATATATCACTTTTTTATTGATTTTACAAGAATAACTCTCATCAATAGAGTACTCGTAGAGTACTCCACGAGTGCTCCAAAGCAATTTTTAGCCGCAAAAATCAAGATCTCATCTTACGAAGATGAGATCTAATGATTTTATCGGAAAAATTGTCAGTATGTTAATTGGTTAATTATTATTCTGATTTTCTTTCACGCTTAAATTTCAAAAATTGCTCTTTTAATTCATCAAAATTATGTATGCCAATATCCCATGAATCTAATCCTTTTTTATAAATTTCAAAACGCAAATAATCAATCCTAATAGTATGTTCTTGCGGGTCAACAATATACCAATTATTATTGATAAAACATTCAGCGAATATATGGCCTTCAATTTGATCTTCTTTCCCAATGTCTAGCCATCTTCTTCTGATTGTTTCTATATATTTAGTTGGAATGCCTTTTGCTCTTGCCAGCGCGATAAAAACTAATGCATAGTCAGTACAGCCAGTAACCATTTTGCTTTTAATAATTTCATCAGCAGTTCTCTTGCGAAAAATATTCTTTTTATCAGATGATTGATGCTCAAAATAAGGATGAATCCATTGCAAAATCTCTAAAATCAAATCAAGACCTTGTTTTGTAAAGGACTCTGCTATTTTTTGTATATCCGGAGTAATCTCTGTTTGTGAGCCGGATTTAAGGTATTTGGATATAGATTTGTTCATATTTTTTGGCATATTAAAAGTATAATAACATAATTAACTACAAATCTAAAATAGAGGCATCGTAGATGCCTCTACGATGCCTCTATTGTTGATATGGATTAAATATTATACAATCAAATTATCGTTAAATAATATGCCTACATTAAAAATCAAAATTCCTGAAAAATTTAATAAAAAAGAAAAAGATTTGTTGTCTTTTATTAAAAAGTATAATCCAGTTTTGATATTGAAAAAAATCACTGGCAGAAATTTTAAAAAAATAAACATAATCGTTAAACACAAATCTTTAGGCATGGCAGCAGATTTCAGAAACAACACGGTCTATGTTGATTTTAATAATTCTATTCAATATATATGGTTATCTCTATCTCATGAATTAGCACATATACTTTTAAGAAATCCTGCTTGGGATAAAAATAAAGATATACAAAAAATAATCAAAGCTAATAAAGGATTTTCTTTTAAATATCAAGGCATTTCATATAAATATACTTTTTCTTATGCTATAGAACAAACTATGGCCATTTTGTTGCAAGCGGCTTGCGAAGATAAGGCCGGCTTAAGAAAGTTAGATTGGTCTGTATGGGAAAGCACTTTTCAGTGCATGGGTGTTAAGGATATTGGCAAGAAATTATGGAAATCTTGGTTAAAATATCTTGATAATCTGTTGAAATATAAGAAAATAGATAATTGGATTTTAGAAACGTTGAAAAAGAATTATTAGTTTTAAAATAGAGTCCTCGTAGAGTACTCCACGAGGACTCCATAGCAATTTTTAGCCGCAAAAATCAAGATCTCATCTTACGAAGATGAGATCTAATGATTTTATCGGAAAAATTGTCAGTATGCCTGATTGGTTAATAAAAAGATCGCTTACCTTTCAAACAGAATACTTACAATCTTACGGTCGTCCCAATCAACGCTATTTATGTTTTTTAAGAAATAATCTATATCTTCTGAACTATTTCTAGTTATAATATATATACAGGGCTGTTTAATTTGTTTTAATTTTTCATGCCATTGCTTAACCTTATTTAAATACTCTTTAGAGTAATAAGGATTTTCTTCTGGATGATGTGATTCTAAATACTCTTTATCAAGCAATGTCTCAACTTCATCAATAATAACAATATCTGCTTTTAGCAAATCAACAATTTGATTGCAATCCTTGAAATATTTGACGTTTATTTTTTCTTTTTTTAAAAACGTAATAAGCTCATTTAAAACAAAATAAGTTTTTCCGCTATCAACTTGGCCAATTAAGAAAATGCTAATATTTTCTTTAATGTTCTGTAAAATTGTCTGTTTTAGGTCTGTCATTATGAATATCGTATCATTCTTTTATAAAAAATAAAAGAAGGGCTATCATTTGATAACCCTTCATCAATTATATTATTTAGAACGACAAGGTACATTTTTTGCGAATTTACAGCCAGCGCCAGCTTTGGAATGTTTTGAACTGCAATTTCTAACCTTCGCATCTATAACGATTCTGATTCTGCGATAAACTTTCTTCTTCATTCAACCACCTCCTTTCTATTGGCATAGTAAAAGCGAGATATGTCGCATTTATGCTGAGAAGGAACTTTAAAATCTCCATTTTCTAATAATGCTGTTCCAACGCAACTATCACAATATTTTTTGATATCGCAATTATGGCACTTAGGTATAGTATTTAATCTAAAAGGTTTAAGAATTTTTTCTCGCTTTTCTAAAATTTCTTGAAGTTTTTCTTCTTTGATATTGCCTAACGGCAATCTAAGATCAAGATAGGGATAAACTACTCCTTGGGTATCTATCGCTATTTGGTCTCGCCCGGCATAACAGGCTGGCTGATTTTCACAAGAAGAATTCCTATATTCCCGAGGTGAAAATAAACCATCAACTTTTTTCAAAAATGGAAGAAATTTTTCTTCCATTTGTTGATACGATAAACGATAAGATATCTCATTTCCTGGTCCATTTCTATTGGGCGTAATATATGGATTATAAAATACTTCTTTTACTCCAATTTTATCAAGCCATTCCTTGTATAAATCTAATTGTTCAATATTATGATTACCTACTAAAACTGCCACACTTAAAGGAATACCTAATTCTTGCAATAAAAGAATGTTTTGCTTAAGACTATGACTTTGATAATAAGAATTGGTAAGTTCTGACCACCCATCATTAATATCATATAAAGATACTTGCAAATTAAAAAGATTAAGTTTTTCCAATCGGTGAATAATTTCTGGAGTTAATGCCAAACCATTTGTTTTTAATTCAAGAGCAAATCCGTAATTATTAAACTCTTCCATAATTTCTAAAGTATCTGGCCTTACAAATATTTCTCCACCTGTAAAAAGTATAAAAATAGCGCCGATTTGGCTTAACTGTTTAGCTATCCTTTGTAAATCTTCTATATTAAGTCCTTTTTGAATAAAATCTTCAAGATAACACCATTCGCATCTTTGATTGCAACAATGTGTTAATTCAATACTAGCATTAACGATTTGCCAATGTTTTACAGCATAATCAGAAAGTTCTTCCATGACTGTTTTTGCTTCGTTTTCAGTAATTTCTTGATTTTTATTATCTGCTTTAGCTTTCTTAGAAATAAAATTATCTATCGCGATCTTCATCTCTTGAAAATCTTCCTTAATATTATCATGATCTTTTGGATCTAAATCATTAAGAATACCTTTAGGAATCTCTTTAATAGAATTATTTAACAAAGAAGGAGCTAAGTCAGCTAAAAAACCTTCAAAAAATAAAGCGTTAGATGTTCGCTTATCAAATAAAAAACTTGCATCATCATAAGTTCTTACTATATAAGAATCCATTTTAATCTACCTCTCTTTTAAATTTTCAAAAAACTATTTTTTACTTAACTATAATTTACCATAATTTTGGGTAAATTGTCAAATTTAGAATAGAGCACTCCATAGCAATCGGTTAAAAAAAACAGAGGCATCCACGATGCCTCTGTTTGTATTTTTACTTAATCACAGTAGCTTGTAATTTACAAAGTTCTTTATAAACGCCACCTTTTTCAACCAATTCTTTGTGATCACCTTCTTCAATAATTTTGCCATCTTTCAACACAAATATTTGATCTGCTTTTTGAATTGTGCTTAACCGGTGCGCGATAACAAAAGTGGTTCTGCCTTTAATTAAATGTTCCAAAGCGTCTTGGACCAATTTTTCTGTGGCTGAATCCAAGCTAGCGGTCGCTTCGTCAAGAATTAATATCTTTGGATTTCTTAGAATAGCTCGAGCAATAGCAATTCTTTGCTTTTGTCCGGTTGATAGTTTGATTCCTCGTTCGCCGACCATCTGTTTATATTTCTTAGGAAATTTCTGAATAAATTTATTGGCATTAGCTACTTTTGTAGCTGAAATAACTTCTTGTTCTGTTGCTTTTAGATTACCATAACGTAGATTATTTATAATAGTATCGTTAAATAAACTAATTTCCTGAGGAACAATAGCAATATTCTTTCTGATAGATTTAAGAGTTGCTTTAGAAATATCTTGCCCGTCAATTAAGATCTTGCCTTTATTCGGTTTGTAATATCCCGAAATTAAATCAACCAATGTGCTTTTTCCTACCCCACTTTCGCCTACCAAAGCAATCATCTGACCTACTTTAGTTTTTAAATTAATATCTTTTAAAATTCCCTTGCCTTTGTCATACTGAAAACTAACATTTTGAAATTCAATCGCACCTCTAACATTTTTTAATTCTATTTTTCGTCCTTTGTATGGCTCTGGTTTTTCTTTAAGAAGATCATTAGCTCGTTCAATCGCTGTTAATCCTTTTCTGATTTGGCGATAATAACCGGCAATCATTCCAAATGGCTGAAAAGCCAAACTTGTATAACCAATAAACATTACTAACTGGCCTGCGGTAATAGTCCCTGATCTTAAAAACAAGACAGCCGAAGTAAAAATAAAAACAAATCCTAAACTGAAAATACTATCCTGCCAAACATTCAATGAACGCCACGAATTTAAGGAAGATTTAATCTTATCGGTAAGTTTATGTCTAAAATTTTTATCTAATTTCTTTTTTTCTAATTTTTCTCTAACGCAAGATTTTACAATTTGAATATTGCCAACTGCATCGTAAAGATCTCCAAAAACTTGTTCGGAAGTTTTATTGATTTTCTTTTCGTATTGTATAATTGGATCTGTTTTCCAAACCGAAGTAAGAAAATAAAGAGCCAAGATGGAAAATAAAATCAATGATAAATGCCATTCTACAAAAGC
This sequence comes from Patescibacteria group bacterium, assembly GCA_042571625.1. Taxonomy (GTDB): domain Bacteria; phylum Patescibacteriota; class Minisyncoccia; order Portnoybacterales; family UBA2143; genus JBHPFQ01. The sequence goes on from JBHPFQ010000002.1 coordinate 24,989, forward strand.
CATAATAATTAAAGAAATAATTACCGTTAAAAAACTGGGGCATATACCAAAAATCGCATTATCAATAATCATTTCCATATAGCTTGCCCCATTATCAACTTTTTGCATTACTTTGCCAATTTTTTCATTTTTATGAAAGCTAAGAGGCAAATCTAAAACATGACTAGTTATTTCAACAGTTAAATCATTACTTGCTTCAACGCTTAATTCATAACCGTTAAATACAGAAATCCGGCTAAACCAGCCGTCTATTAAAGATAAAAATAACCATAATAATAGAATTTTGCCAATTACTAGCAATGAAGAATTATCCATAATTGACACGTCTACTAACCGTCCATAAATATATGGTATAAAAGCGCTAATTGCCGAGGAAAGAATTGCGATAAAAATAATAAAATAAACCCGTTTTTTGTAGGGTTTAAGATACTGTATGATTATTTTGATGCCTCGAAATGGCTTTTTTTTCATAAATTATCTCCTTATTTAATTTATATTTTTTGTCAAAGATCTTATTATATCGTTTAGCTCCCTCTACTATATATGACGTTTGAAACGCAAAAGTGTTACACTTTTACTCCCCCACAGGCAAACTCACAAAGAAAGCGCTTCCTTTATTCTTGCCTTCTGATTCTGCCCAAATATCGCCTTTGTGAGCTCTGATAAGTTTTTTGCAAAAATATAATCCTAAGCCAGTTCCTTCAGTAAACATTTTTGTAGCATTAATGCCGCGCGAGAATTTTTCAAATAAAATATTTTCTTCTTCTTTGGCAATACCAATCCCTGTATCCTTAACACTGATAGTAATTTTTTCGCCAGATTTTGCAACACCAACAGTTATCCCCCCTTTTTCTGTGTAATAAAGAGCATTGTCAATTAAATTTTGAATTACTTGCCTAATCTTTAATGGATCTGCCTTAACAAGCGGTAATTCATTGTTTGATTTTTCAAATTTTAAATACAAATTTTTATCCTTAGCTATATCAATAAAATCTTGAACTATCTCTTTAGTGATTTCCTCTAAAGATATTTTTTTATAATTGAATTCAAGACGGCCAGATTCAATTCTTGAAATATTAAGTAATTCTTCAACTAGATTAATTAAACGCTCATTACTAATAAATACATTTTTTAATTTGCTTTCTTGTTTCTTATTTAATTCTCCCCATGTTCTTTCTAAAAGCATAGAAACATATCCTTTTATAGCTGTTAGCGGAGTGCGCAATTGATGAGATGCGAGAGATATAAACAAAGATTTAGCCTTATCTAATTGTTTTAATTTCTCATTTGCCTTTCGCAGATCTTTAGTTTGGCAATCAACTTCATTTTGGAGCTTTATTGAAAAATTCTTCATTTCTTCATAAAGCAAAGCATTTTCAATAGCAATTGCTGATTGGCTAGCAATTGTTTCTAATGTTCTTATATCGCCCACTGAAAAAATATCGCCTGATTTTTTATTACCAAGCAAAAACAAACCAATAAGTTTTTTCTTAATATATAAAGGAACAATTAGATCAGTTTTAATTTTTTCTAGATCCTTAATTAAAATAGGATTATTTAATTCTTCAAGTACTAGTACACTTTTATTTTTTTTAAAATAATCTATTATTTTTTGAAAAGAAGAAATAATTTCTTCTTTTTTGTTTTTTTGATCTTCTTTAAAAATTAAGTTTTTATTTGGCAAAATCATAATCGCCATTTTTGATACTCGCATTGATTTAACAATTTTCTTTTTGAGATTTTTTTCAATCTTATCAAGGTTCAAAGTACGAGACAAAGTATCAGAAATATTAGCCAATAATTCTTGAGGATTATATGTGCCTTTAAATAAAAATTTATCTGTTGATTCTCTAAGCCATTCATAAAAAGGTATAAATCCAGCTGATATTGAAATAGCAACTATTAGTCCGGTAATAATTTGAGATTTTAAAGTATAAGTCCCGCCAAAAATCGCCCAGCTAATTATAAACGCAAGCATAATATATGCCATTGTTATAGCAATAACTAATATAGAAAATATTGTCCCTCGCTTAACAGCTACTTTGATTGTGTTTGTCCTTAACATAAATATATAATATATTATTTTAATCCACAGACAATAATATTATATCATATTAAATAATCTACAAAAAGAAAGACCGAGATGTTTTCAAACATCCCGGTCGTTAATTTATGGGTTTCATTGAGTTCCTTCCTTATTATCCCACTAATTTGTTATTTTTATTACGAAACCTGTAGGAGTTTCGCAATCTACAATAATTTCAACTCCGTTTTCTATGAATGATTCTCCGATTGAAATATCAGAGATAATTCGAATAGAATCATTTTCAAGATCAACTTTATGAATAATTATTGAGTCGCGAGGTATAATCATATCATACCCAGCTTTTTTTCTAACTTCAATCGTATAGCAACCATCCTCCGCATATACAATAGCCATTTTTGGATTATTGTTTATTGGAAGAGCAAGACGCTCAAGTTGAATAGAAACTTCTTGTCCTGCTTCAACTTTTACCACTTCTGATTCTTCTATCCACCCAAGCTTATACTTTTGATAAGCTATGGTGTGTAACGGAGGACAAGAATAAACAGATGAAAACGATGAATCGCCTCCACCGCACAACCCCAAAGGACAACACATGAAATCCCATATGTTTTCCTGTTCATCTCCACAACTATGGTTAAGACCATAGCTATGGCCCATTTCATGTGCCCATATTGCGGCACTAATGGGTTGATCCTTTTTCACTGGAGCCCAAATAGCTCCCCAATTCCCATATCTTCCTCCTTTCCAAACACATTCATTCTCTTTTAAATTGGGAAAGACAACAGCAATCCCAATAAATTTGTCAAAATCCACATCACCAGATGCAACATCTATAGCATCTGCCATTATTCGGGAATATGATTCATCATCATAATAATAATTTCTAGGATTAGGTAGTGTAAACCATCCGAAAGCTTTGCTTCCTTCCAAATTCTCTTTACCATATGAAATTTCCCTCCAAATGTGGTCTAATAGACCATATTCGTTTTTGTACATATTTCGAAATACAGAAACAGGATATGGCTCATCAGGAACATCTGAAAAATTACAACAAATAGTCACCCATGGCTGACTATTACCATGATCAATATTTTTATCACTGTAGCATATAATCTTCCCACTTAATAAAGTAAGAAGAAGAGATCCATCTTTTCCAATAGAAGAACTACAAGTACTATTAGAGATTGTTGCCCAATCTCCAATAGAAGTTTCAGAATTAGATATATTTTTAAAATCAGTAGCTATTATATTTCCAGATGAATCAAAAATATTAAATCCAGATGATGTTGTAGCCACATAAATATGCCCACTTTTGTCCAGAGAAATATTTTCTATATATCCTTTTCCAAAATCAAACCTCCATTTTTCGTTTCCATTTTTATCTACTGAATAAAGAGTTCTTCCGCCACAATAGATTTCTTCGTTTACCCCAATAGCAAGAGTTCTAAATACTTCTATACTTTCCGGAGCAAATTCCCATTTTTTACTTCCATCTTGATTAACTGCGAACAAAGAGCCAACCCATTTATCCTTTTGAGAAGACCATTCGCCGCATCCGAAATAGATGGTTCCATCATGACTTATAGATGGAGAAGAAAATATTTTAACAGGAGAATTAAACTCCCATTTGATAGAACCGTCAGAATTAATAGCGATTAATTTTCCATCGTCATCATTGTAAGATGTCACATATATTGTTCCATTATCACCTATAGCGGGAGAAAATATACCTCTTGAATAAATATTCACATCCCATATTATTTTACCTTCTTGCGACACAGCAAAAAGATTATTTTCAACAGCAGCCAATATCATTCCGTTTTTGCCGATAGTAATAGATTTTGACGAGGTCTCTTGATTAATATAATCAAGAAGTTTTAAGCTCCACTTCTTGATCCCCCCCTCATCTATTGCATATAAGATTCCGAAGTTGGAACTTACATAAATAGTTCCATCAGATCCTATTGCAGGCGATGATACCGGGAAAATAGTTTTTTTCAGCATGTCTGTTTCAAATCTCCATTTTTCACTTCCGTCGGGATTAATAGCCGAAACATACCAGCTATTAAGTGCTTGAACATATATTATTCCTTCATTATCTATAACTGGTTGGCAAGCAAATGAATATCCTGAAGTAAATTCCCATGCCCTACCTAGAGATGTAGGACCAACATATGGACTTCTACCAGTATGTTGCGGATTGTGACCAAACATTGGCCACGAATCCTGAATTGAAGGCTCTTCCTCGTCAGGAATGATTAGCTCAATCTCTGACTCAGTTTCTGTTTCTGGATTTATTTTCGGTTCCGTCTTTATAGGTGGTTTAGGAACAATGTTTGGCTCTGTTTCAATCTCTGGCTCTGTTTCAATCTCTGGCTCTGTTTCTGGTTCCATATCTAAAGGGATATCCTCGGAGATTACTTCCTTCAACGATTCTATTACATTATTTGCATCTATTTCTAAGTCACTCTTTCCTCTATTTTTCTCTACGCACGCGAATAGAAAAATAGATATTACTGCTACTAATAATATCTTATTCTTTCTCATGATATTATCTCCTTTTATTAAAATGTTAAAGATCTTTACTCAAAAAAGGGAGATATAAAAAAAACACTTCCCTTGGAAGCGCTTTTAAGCCCTTTTTTTAGTAATTAATAATTCGATAGGTTGTCTACTGGCAAATTCTTTCATATTTTACCTCCTTTTCCTATCTTTTTAGAGTATATCAAATCATTCTAATTTTGTCAAGTGTTTTTGGATTTAATCATTTTTACTGCCTCATCAATTGAAATTAAATTCTGTTTCCCTGTTTTCATATTTTTCAATGTAATTTTATTAGTTTTCACTTCTTCATCTCCAATTACTACAACAAAAGGAATGCCTAGCTTATTAGCGTAAGTAAATTTCTTTTTAATCTTAACAGAATTATCAAAATATGTTTGTGCTTTAATTTTTGCTAAACGCAGTTTATTAGCAACTTCTAAAGGAAAGGTCAAATCATCTATCAAAGAAACAACTAAAACCTTAGCTGGCGTTGATTTTTTATTTTTTATTTTTAATTGCGAAAATAATCTTGTTAAACCGATTGACGCGCCAACTCCAGGAAACTTCTTGTCAGTATAACATTCTGCCAAATTATCATATCGTCCACCACCGCAAATACATCCAATTTCAGTATAATCCTTTAAAAATGTCTCATAAACTATTCCTGTGTAATAATCTTGGCCTCTTACAATAGAAAAATCTATTTTAATATTATTATCAGAAACTCCCATTTTTTTAATTAGATTTAATACTTGTTTCAGATCTTCTGCTCCATCAAGATTTTCATCAAGCTTTGATTTTTTAATAAACTCAAAAATCTTTCCAATTTTATCTTGCTCAATCTCTAACTTCTGCAACTCTTTTTCAACTTTTTGCTCACCTATTTTTGAAAGTTTATCAATTATTCTTAAAATTTCTGTTGACTTATTTGAAAGCTCTAAATTTTTAAGAAAATTATTTAAAATTTTCTTATTATTAATTTTAATAACAAAATCGCCAAAATTAAGCTTTTTAAAAACAGAATAAATAATAGCTATAATTTCAGCATCATTTGTTAAATCTAATTCTTTATTATCAATAATATCAAAATCACACTGATAAAATTCACGATATCTGCCTTTTTGTGATTTTTCACCTCGCCAAGCTTTCCCTATCTGATATCTTTTAAATGGAAAGGTCAAATCATTATATTTTTGAGCAACATAGCGCGCTAAAGGAACGGTTAAATCAAATCTCAACGCTAAATCATTATCGCCTTTTTTAAAACGATAAATCTGCTTTTCTGTTTCCCCTTCTGCTTTTGCTAATAAAATATCTGTTTTTTCTATAACTGGCGTATCAATCGGAGAAAATCCAAACAATTCATATGTTTGTTTAATTATTCGTAAAATACGATTAAAAGCTATTTGATCTTCTGGTAGAAGCTCCATAAATCCTGGTAAAATTGTAGGTTCTATTTTATTATTCATGCTTTTTATATTATATAATAATGTTGTAAAAATAAAAAGGGGTTTGTATATATTATACAAACCCCTTTAGTATGGTAGGTCTTTATGACCATTTAATACATTTTTTATCTTCTGTTTCAATTTCAATCTTTTTTATTTCTTCTATATTGCTTAGCAACTTATTCATTGTTTGATTTACTGTATTTAGAAACTCCCTTTTCGTAATCCTGTTTTCCATAAATTCTTGGAATAAGTAGATTACAAGACCTCTGATATTGTCAGGATATTTATTAATTACCAAATCGTTTTTATCTGGAATTGACACAATTTCTTCAATACCTTTAGATTCTTTTCTTATTAACATCGTAGTTAAACCCATTTTTTATCCCCCCATGAATTAAATTGTTAATATTAAAAAACTAACTTAAATAAAGCTTAGCATAATATATAATATTTGTCAATCTGTGAGGGTAGAGGGAATCCCACCCTAACGGGTGGTCGCCCGTGAGGGCGAGAACCCACTAAAAACATTTTTTATCTAAAAAACATGTGAGGGTAGAGGGAATCGAACCCACGTCAATTGCTTAAAAGGCAACTGCTCTACCATTGAGCTATACCCCCGAATATTTAAATCCTATTCTACTATAAATTCAAATAAAATCAATAGAAATATAATATTAATCTTCTATTTTTTTCTTTCTCTTCATTAATGTTATTACGAAAATTGGCAAAGCGATCCAAACAAATTTTGCATCACCGCCAATAAATATTTTTTTTAGCACGGGAGCAAATTCGCTTATTACTTCATTCGGCAAAAACGAGATTAACACAGATGCAATTAATCCCAATTGCACGATACTTAAAAGAAATAATTGAATCCAAGATGCTTCTCCGCGCTTTCTAACTCTTAATGTTGAACTTAAAATTGAACGTGGAATAAGAAAATAAAACACTAAAATTAGACCAAGAAACACAAGCATTTTCAAAGACGGGGAAGGAACTTCTCCAATTCCAAGCCACGCCCAAGAAGTTAATCTTTGCCATGGCATTACTTCCATAATCCCCCAAGAAAAATAACTTCCTAAAAGCAAAACTACCATTCTATTTCTACCAAGGAAAAAACCATAAACAAGAACAGCTATTGCGAAAATCAACATTATAAATAAATCCCAGCCAGTAGCAGCTCCTATTTGAAAACTTGATAAAAATGATTGTAATATTGCCATTATAATGATAATTCCTTAATTAGTTTTTTTTGTTTCCAAGATAATCTTTTAGGAACATTCACTTTAATTCTAACCAGCAAATCTCCGCTACCACGTCCATACAATCTCGGCATTCCCTTTCCTTTTAATTTGATTATCTCTCCTGGCTGTGTCCCGCTAGGAATTTTTATTCTGATTGATTTTGATAATGTCGGTATTTCTATTTTATCACCTAAACTTGCCTGAGCAAAGTTGATAACTAAATTATAATAAATATTATCTTCGCGACGTTCAAAATATTTATGAGGCCTTACACGAATCCGAGCAAAAAGATCTCCAGCTTGTCCTCCGTAAGGCGCTGTTTCTCCTTGTCCTGATAACTTTATTGTTTGTCCATTATCAATTCCAGCAGGAATGGAAATTCCAATTTTTATATTCTCTTTTACAACCCCTTGGCCTCTACATTCTGAACAAACTTTTTCAGGAATTTCTCCTCTACCATTGCAATGAGAACAAACTCTTTGTTGAACAATAATTCCAAATATACTTTGACTCTTTACTTGCTCATAACCACTTCCTTGGCAAAATGAACATTTTTTCAAAGACTCACCACCCTTACCTCCGCATTTAGAACAAGTAACTGATTTTCTAATCTCTATTTCTTTCTTAACTCCTTCAAAAGCATCTTCTAAATCTATTACAATATCTATTTGAATATCTTGTCCATATTGTACGGACTGCTTTGTCTGTCTTCGTGTTTTAAAACCAAATATTTCTCCAAAAATATCATTAAGCCCTAGATCCTCAAAAGAATTTTTTCCTCCAAATGCATCATAAAAATGACCAAAATCCTGTTGCGAAAAACCACTACCAAATCCACCTTGTCCATTTTCAAACGTTTTGCCAAACTTATCATATTGCTCTCTTTTATTTTTATCTGAAAGAATGCTATATGCTTGGCTTATTTCTTTAAACTTTTCTTCATATTCTTTTTTCTTATCTTCTGGAGCGCGATCAGGATGATACTTTAAAGCCAGCTTGCGATACGCTTTTTTAATTTCATCTTCTGACGATCCTCTTGGCACGTCCAAAATTTCATAATAGTCTTTAGCCATATTTATGATTCAATAACTTCCTGCAAAACCGATTTTTCATGTACGTGAATCGCCTTGGCAAAAACTAATAGTTTAAAAATCAGCCAACTAACAAAAATAACAAGCCACATAAAAGGAACGCTTAAAGTTTTTAATATAAAAAATAATGATATTGCTAATCCAATAGAAAGATATTCTTCATATGGCTCAATAAAATTATTGATGTTTTGGCTTATTAATTCATATAAGAAATCTTTTTGTTTTTCTACTGAACTAATTGGCATTGTTGTAATAATTTGCGCTGTTTGTTCGGATGGCAAAGGTATTATCTTCATAATAGTGTCAAATAATGGACGTGGGATTTCAAATTGTTTTACAGACATAGGAGAAAAATAATAAGATACAGAAATTAATAATGCTAATCCTGTAAAAATAAGTGGCATGCCAGCTTCAAGAATTTTACTTATCTTTATTTTAATTCTTAATTTTTTTTCATTTATTGACTGACAAGATCCTAAATAAAAAAACATTAAAGCTATTAATGCTACTATTATATAAGACGGAGTAAATCCAAATGCAATAATAAAACCAAATAAAACAATAAACAAAGTAGTCATTAAAATTATTTTTGATTTTAATAAAAGACATCCTAAACTTAATAGGACACACACAATAAAAAGCCATATTAATGGCAAAATAAATCCTCCTTTTTCAAATAAAAAATCTCTCAGCCCAATCCATATAAAAGCTGAAATTAAAGTAGTTAAAGCTAAAATAACTGACCCAGTAATTCTATTCTCTTTCATAATTTTATAATAACACAAATTATTTAAGCAAAGCAACCTTCGCTTTAATATCTTGTCCAAAAAATTTATTTCCCAAAAGAGAAAATTTATCAGTTAAATCAGTTGAGAAAAAAACTCTTTTATATTTTCTTTCTAAAACATTATTTATTTCCGGATGTCTTTTTAAATAATCTTTTAATTTTCTTGCAATGATTTCTCCCTCGGAAATAATTTTAATATTACTCCCAGCTATATTTAGAATTTTATTTTTAATAATTCCATAGTGAGTACATCCTAAAATTAAAACATCTATTTTTTTCTTTATTAATGGGCTTAAATAATTCTTGATTGCTAAATTAATAATCTGATTATCTTTTTCGCCATTTTCTATTATTGGAACAAGCAATGGACAGGCCTGTTGAAAAACTCTAATTTTTGGATTCAGTTTTTTTATTTCCCGTTCAAAAGCTCCAGAATTAACGCTTGCTTCTGTGGCCATAACGCCTATTTTATTATTTTTTGTATCTTGAACAGCTTGTTCAACAGCAGGTATGATTACTCCTAAAACCCTTTTATCTGAATTTTTTTTAATAAGATATTTTTGCTGAATTTTTCTTAAAGCGTCGCTTGAAGCAGTATTGCATGCTAGAATAACAAGCTGACAATCATTTTTAAATAAAAAATCAACGGCTTGCTCCGTGAATTTATAAATAATTTCTTTTGAGCGCGCGCCATAAGGCGCGCGCGCCGTATCTCCTAAATATATAAAATTATATTCCGGTAATTCTTTAACAATATGCTTTAAAATATCTAATCCTCCGAAACCAGAATCAAAAATACCAATATTCATAGTTAAAAATTAAAGGGAAGTTATTTTTATAACTTCCCTTTCTTATAACTGCTTTCCTGTAGTGTTCTCCTTAGAACTCAAATCTTAATAGTACTCACCTCCCTCCATCCAGTTAACAGAGATATTAACACAATAAAAGCAATATCTTTTTATATCACAAATAAAAAATCAAGTCAATAGTTATTGGCAATTATTTCTTCTCTTCCGCGACCTCTTCAAACTCGCCCTCTGTTGTTTCTTCTTTATTCTCTTTATTTTCTTCGCCTGTTTTTTTAATTTCAGGTTCTGATTGTTCTGCTTTTTCTTCTTGAACTTTTTGATATAACTGCGCTCCAATTTTTTGGATTGCTTGCGATAAATCTTCCAATGCTTTTTTTAATAGTTCTATTTCATTGCCGTCTTTAGCTTTTTTCAAAACTTCTAATTTATCTTCAACATCTTTCTTATCATCTTCTTTAACTTTATCACCTGCTTCTTTTAATGCTTTTTCTGTTGAAAAAATTAAAGTATCTGCTTGATTGCGAGTTTCAATTAATTCTTTTCTTTTTCTATCTTCAACAGAATTTGCTTCTGCTTCTTGTTTCATTTTCTCAATATCTTCTTTAGATAAAGCAGAGGAATCTGTAATAGTTATATGTTGTTCTTTATTAGTTCCTTTATCTTTTGCTTTAACATTTAGAATTCCATTAGCGTCAATATCAAAAGTTACTTCAACCTGAGGAACTCCTCGAGGCGCTGGAGGTATTCCATCAAGCATAAATCTTCCAAGCGTTCTATTATCAGTCGCCATCGGACGCTCTCCTTGTAAAATATGGATTTCAACTGAAGGTTGATTATCAGCAGCTGTAGAAAATATCTGACTCTTTGAAGTAGGAATTGTTGTATTTCTTTCAATTAATGGAGTCATAACTTGCCCCATTGTTTCTATCCCTAAAGTAAGAGGAGTTACATCAAGTAATAACACGTCCTTCATTTCTCCTGTTAAAATACCTCCTTGAATAGCTGCTCCCATTGCTACGCACTCCATTGGGTCAACTCCACGTTCAATTTTCTTGCCAACATAATCTTCAACAAATTTTTGCACAGACGGCATTCTAGTTGGACCGCCAACTAAAATAATTTTAGTAATATCATTAGGAGTTAATTTAGAATCATTTAATGCTTGCTCTATTGGTTGTCTGCATTTATCAATAACAGGCTTAACCAAATCTTCCAGCTTTGCTCTTGTAATTTTCATTGTTAAATGCTTTGGACCATCCTGCCCCGCGCTTATAAAAGGCAAATTAATATCAGTTTCTAAAGTAGAAGAAAGCTCTATTTTTGCTTTTTCAGCCCCTTCCTTAAGTCGTTGTAAGGCAGTTTTATCTGATTTTAAATCAATACCATTTTCTTTTTTAAATTCATCAGCAATATAATCAATTAATAGATCATCCATATCTGTTCCGCCTAATTCAGTATCTCCAGAAGTTGATTTAACCTCAAAAACTCCCTCTCCAAAATCCATAACTGTAACATCTAAAGTTCCGCCGCCTAAATCAAAAACTAAAATCTTTTCTTCTTTCCCAACTTTATCAACTCCATAAGCTAACGAAGCTGCTGTTGGCTCATTAACAATTCTATCAACTTCTAAACCAGCGATTGCTCCAGCATCCTTAGTTGCCTGCCTTTGAGCGTCATTAAAATATGCTGGCACTGTGATTACTGCTTTTTGAACTGACTCGCCTAAAAACGCTTCTGCATCTTTTTTAATTTTTTGTAAAACAAAAGCGGACAATTGTTGAGGCGTATATTCTTTATCTCCTAGCTTAATCTTTTCAGCAGTTCCCATTTTTCGCTTGAAAACAGAAACCGTATTTTCTGGATTAGTAATTGCTTGCCTGCGTGCAGGCTCGCCAACTAAAACTTCCCCGTCTTTAGTAACCGCAACATAAGACGGAAATGCCTTTCCTCCGCCAACTACTGTTCCTTCAGCTGAAGGAATCATTGTTGGCTTGCCAGCTTCAACAACTGAAGCCGCTGAATTGGATGTACCTAAATCAATACCTATTATTTTACTCATAAATTTATTTTATCTTAATTGGCACTTTATTTGCCTTTGATGCTGTTTTAACAGATTTTGGAATGGAAATTTTTAATATACCATTAGAAAATTCTGCTTCTGCTTTATCATTTTTCACTTCAACTGGAAGTTTAACTACTCTTCGGAAAGAACCATGGCGAACTTCCCTATGAATATAATTTGTTTCTTTTTCTATTTTTTTCTCTCCTTCTTTGCCTTGAACGCTTAAAACATTATTTTCAATAGAGATTTCTACATTTTCTGGTTTAACTCCAGGCAAAGGCATTTCTATATATAAATTATTTTTATCTTGATAAATATCAATTGCTGGACCGTTAGATCTGCGAGCTTGAGGGACTTCTGGGAAAAATGGAACCCATCCTCCTCTACCTTGTCCACCAAATGGATTTTGCTTATTAAAATCCTCTAATTCTTTAAATGGTTGCCACTTTATAGGCATAATATTTGTAATTAATAACAAAATAATTCTACAGTCCTCCGACTCTCAAATATTTAATTATTAATTAATTTATTTTGCTATTTTTACCTTGCTAACTCTTAACACCTTATCATACATAGTATATCCTTTTTGAATCTCCTCAATTATTGTTCCTGATTTCTTTTTTGATTCTTCTATTTCAATTGCTTCATGGAATTGAGGATTAAACTCTTGACCAACTGCTTTAATCTCTATAATGTTATATTGTTTTAAAACTGATTCAAATTGTTTTTTAATTAATTCAACTTCTTTCCCCCCAGCTGTTAAACTATCCATTACTGGAAGTAATTCGCGAACAAAACCAATTTGACTATATTTTCTAAATTCTTCTAATAATTGTTCTTGTCTTCTTCTATAATTAACTAAATCAGCCATAGCTCTTTGAGCTTGGGATAAATATTCTTCCTTTTCTTTTTGACACTGCTTAATTTTTTCTTTTAATTTATTTGTTTTGATTTTTATACCTTCGGAATTACTATCTTCCTCATCAGTATAGACTAATTCTTTATTCTTGTCCATAACAATATTTTAACTTTTTTTAAAACATTGTCAATAATGCAAAAAGCGGCCTTTTTATTAGCCGCTTCTTTTCTTTTATTTTTTAAAGTTTATTTTTTAACAAAATCAATTTGTCTTTCAGACCTCCAGATACAATCTTTCAAAACCTTCATATATTTCTCAGGGAACCAAGAAATTCCTTTATAGAAAAAAGAATTAATATGTCCTTTTTTCCACCCACCAACTTGGATTAAAAAACAAGTAGAGATATTCGGATTAATCACGATTATCTTTCCTACTTTATCTACTCCATCTCTCAATTTTACGGAGACTTTATCCCCCACCTTAAACTTTAATCCTGGACGCTCCAAAAGGATCAATCCTTTTGGAGAACTAACAGAAAAAGCTTCTTCTTCTCCTTCAATTCTCCCCCATAACTTATTATTAAAACCTTCAACTTTAATCTTTTTCCTGTAATTTGATCCCTCTATATCGCTGGTAATAATATCACCAGCTAAGAAGAACCATAAACTATCACAAGGTCTAGTTTTTACAATTTTCTTTCCAGATTTTGTTATAATATTCTTAGTGAATCTTTCAAATCTTTTTTGCTCTTCCATTTCTATTCCTCCTGTTTATATTTATAGAATATTAAGAACTTAATATTGTTATATTAGCAAACTTTTCTATATTTGTCAATCTAAATTTGCAGGAAAAAACAAACAGATGTATTATTAAAGTATATCACCACGCAGGTGATCACCCGTTAGGGTGGTATTCATTTAAAAACAAAAATATGCGAATAATAACATCTAATAATATTACATGGATTGATATTAAAAATCCCAAACAGAAAAATCTTGACGAATTGAATGAAAAAATAAAACTTCATCCAATGATCAAGCGTCAGTTTCTGCCTCCAATCCATAGACCAAAAATAGAAGAATATCTAAATCAAATTTTCATTGTTCTGCATTTCCCAGTATATAACATAAAAAAAAGAGAAAATAATCCTGTTGAATTAGATATTATTATTACTCCAGATATGCTTATCACAAGTCATAGTGAAGAAATTCCTTCTTTAGATATTTTCTTTAATGATTGCGAACATCAAAAATATCACCAAAAACATTATTTCAAAACTAGCAATCATTTAGCATTAGGAATGCTTGATTGGATAATTGATGAATGCTTGCCAATGCTTGATCATATAAGCGAAGAAGCTATTAATATTGAAAAAAATGTTTTTGAAGGAAATTGCAAAGAAATGCTTACAGAAATATCTATTGTTAAAAGAAATCTTATTAATTTCCGACGAGCTATCAAACCACAACGTTCAATTTTAGAAGTTCTTGAAAAGAAATATCGCCGTCTTTATGGAAAAGAATTAAAAACTTTAACACAAGAAGTCGTCGGATCTAATATTCGCGTTTGGAATATTTTAGAAAATAATCAAGAATTGATAAATTCTCTTGAACAAACAAATAATTCTCTAGTATCATATAAACTTAATGATATTATGAGATTTTTAACAGTAATTTCATTTATTACTTTCCCATTAAGCGTTATTGTTGGATTTTTCGGAATGAATATTTTCAGCAATATTCCAATAGTAAACAGTCCAATAGCATGGATAGTTATTACAATTGTGATGATTATAAGCACGATTATAATGGTGGCTTATTTCAAAAATAAAAAATGGCTATAAAATTTTATAACACTCTTTCTAGAAAAAAGGAGGATTTTAAACCGCTTAATAATAAGCAGGTTGGTTTTTATGTTTGCGGACCTACGGTTTACGATTCAGGCCATTTAGGACATGCTAGAACTTATATTGTTTTTGATATGATTAGAAAACATTTAGAAAATTCAGGATACAAAGTTAAATTCATATTAAACATTACTGATGTCCACGACGATATTATAAAAAAAGCAAAAATAGAAAATACAACAATCAAGAAAATTTCTGATAAATTTGCAAAAGAATTTCTTAATGAAATTGATATTTTAAAGATTAAAAGAGCTGATAAATATCCTCGTGTATCTGAATACATTAACGAAATAATTAAATTTATTAAAACTCTTGTTGATAAAGAATACGCTTATGAAAAAGACGGATCTGTTTATTTTGACGTTTCTAAATTCAATGAGTATGGTAAATTATCTAGAAGAAAATTAGAAAAAGCTAAATCAGGAGAACGTATTAACGTTGATAAATATGAACGCGATGAGGCAGCTGATTTTGCCTTATGGAAAAAAACACAACCAGATGACAAAAAGGTCGGGGCTAGCTGGGATAGCCCTTGGGGTAGCGGACGTCCTGGTTGGCATATTGAATGTTCTGTAATGTCAGAAACTCTTTTAGGAAAACAATTTGATATTCATGGAGGAGCGAAAGATTTAATATTTCCTCATCATGAGAATGAAATAGCCCAAAGCGAAGCAGCCACCAGCAAATCTCCTTTTGTTAAATATTGGATTCATTCTGGTTTACTTACTGTTAACAAACAAAAAATGTCTAAATCATTAGGCAATTTTATTACTATAAAAGATATTCTAAAAAAATATAGTCCATCTGTAATCCGTTTTTGGGTTCTTAATGCGCATTATCGTTCTCCTCTTGATTACTCAGAAAAAGCATTAGAACAGGCAAAAATCGGATTAGAAAGAATAGATAATTTTATTGAGAATAATGAAAATAAAGACGAGAATTCAGAAGAAGACATAATAAACGCTTTAGATAATGATTTTAATACTCCAAAAGCAATAGCTTCAATCTTTAAGATTATAAAAGAAAAAAAAGATGTTGCAATTGTTAAAAAATATAGAGATCTGTTTTTTGGGAAAAAAGAAAAACATGATAAGATTATTAAAAAAGAAATTACTAATCTAATTAAAAAATACAACAAAGCTCGCAAAGAAAAAAATTATTCTGAATCCGATAAAATAAGAAAAGAAATTCAAGAACAGGGTTATGTTGTTCAAGATACTCCTAATGGGACGAAAGTAATTTCTGCTACGTAGCATGTTACGTAGCTTGCTACGTAACAAAACAATGTCTAATCAACAAAGTAAAATAAAAGATAGTCGTCTGCCTCCTCAAAATATAGAAGCCGAACAATCAGTTCTTGGCTCTTTAATGTTGGATAAAGATTCTATCGCAAGTGTAGCCGATATAATCCAACCAGAAGATTTTTATCGTGGGATACATATAAATATATATCAGGCGATGTTAAAGCTTTATGAAAAGAACGAACCGATTGATCTTGTTAGCTTAACTAACCTATTAAAACATAACAAACAACTAAAAGAAATAGGCGGAAAAGAATATTTATCCAGTTTGGTTAATATGGTTCCAACTGCTGCGCATGTTGCCCATTATGCAAAAATCGTTCGACATAAAAAAGTACTTCGAGATCTTATAGATGCGTCAGGGAAAATAGCTCAGCTTGGATTTGATGAAGAAACAGAAGCTGACGAATTAGTTGACGAGGCAGAACAAAAAATATTCAGCATTTCGCAAAAAACAGTAAGCCGAAAATTCACTCCTATAAAAGATAGCTTAGCAGATGCATTTGAAAGAATTGACAAACTTCATAAGGGAGATGGCGCTTTGCGCGGTCTTTCTACTGGATTTCCAGATTTGGATGGTTATCTGGCTGGATTTCAGAGATCTGACTTAGTAATTCTAGCTGCAAGACCATCACTTGGAAAAACAAGTTTAGCTTTGGATTTTGCTCGGAACGCGGCAGTCGGAGGAAATACTCCTGTAGGATTTTTCAGTATTGAAATGTCAAAAGAACAATTAGTTGACCGTCTTATTTGTTCACAAGCAGGAATTGAACTTTGGCGAATGAGAACAGGCCGATTATCAGACAAAGGAGATAACAATGATTTTGAATGCATTCAACATGCTCTTAATAAATTATCAAAAACTCCTATATTTATTGATGATACTCCTTCTCCAACAATCCTTCAGATGAGAACAATGGCAAGAAGATTACAAGCCCAGCATAATTTAGGACTTATTGTTGTTGATTATTTACAGCTTATTCAGCCAAGAGGAAGTTTTGATTCTCCAGTTCAACAAGTTACTGAAATATCTCGCGGATTAAAATCTCTTGCCAAGGAATTAAATGTTCCAGTTATAGCACTTTCCCAATTATCAAGAGCAGTTGAAACACGAACTCCTTCTATTCCAAAATTATCCGACCTTAGAGAAAGTGGAAGTTTGGAACAAGACGCGGATGTGGTAATATTTATTTATCGCGAAGACAAATATAAAAGAGATTCTGAAAGGCCAAACATTGCCGAAATTCATATTGCAAAACACAGAAATGGACCTACTGGAAAAATAGAATTATATTTTGACGAAGGGCCAGTAACATTTAAAAATTTAGAAAAACACCAAGAATTTAACGAAGAATAATTATGCTTCCAAAACATATTCAAGATCTAATTAACCAATTAAGCAAATTGCCAGATATAGGACCAAGAGCCGCCACGCGGCTATCCTTTTTTTTAATTAATCAAGATCAGACAGAGCTTGATAGATTGTCATCTCTTATTGAAAATTTAAAAAAAGAAATTCAGCTTTGTCCAAGATGTTTTAATATATCATCAAATGGAGAACAATTCTGTTCTATTTGCCAAGATCAAAAAAGAAATCAAGAAATCGTCTGCTTAATAGAAAATATTTTAAATATTCTCCCTATTGAAAGAACAAAACAATATAATGGCGTCTATCATGTACTTGGCGGATTAATTTCACCATCAAATAAAATCGGACCTGATAATCTCCAAATCAATAGTTTAATTCAAAGAATAAAAAATAGCCAGCCAACAATTAAAGAAATAATCTTTGCTTTAAGTCCAACTACTGAAGGAGATACTACAACTTTTTTTATTGAAAGAATGTTAAAACCGTTAAATATAAAAATAACCCGCTTAGCGCGGGGTCTATCTATTGGAAGCGATTTAAATTATACGGATGAAAATACTCTAACTAATGCTATTTTAGGAAGAAAATAATTAAGCAATTACTTTTAATATCTCAATTTTTGTATATGGCTGGCGATGACCCATTTTCTTTTGATATCTTTTTTTTGGCCTATATTTCAAAATAGTTATTTTATCGCCTCTCCCCTGTTCTAAAACCTTTACCTTTACCATTGCTTTTTCAACTAATGGAGTCCCTAATTCAACTTTGCCATTATCGTCAATAGTCAATAAAACTTCGTTAAAATCAACTTCATTATCTACAGAAGCTTCTATTTTTTCAATCTTGATTTTATCTCCTGGTGAGACCATATACTGCTTTCCACCAGTCCTAATTACAGCTATCATATACTTCTATCTTAACTGAATGAACTATTTTGTCAACTATTCAATAACTGGCTTTTCAATTTGAATCATTTCTAATTCTGATTTTCCTCCTGATATTTTTATTACATCTTTATCAATCTTGCCAAACTCCTTATACGCATTATTATACATATTAACTGTTGTGCCTAAATTATTACCCATTTTTTTCAAATAATCTTCATAACTTCTTAAATGCCTTCCAAGTTTCTCAACTTCTTTGCGAATCTCTACTGCTGATTTTTCAATTTGCAAAGCTCGCAAACCTTGTAATACAGTTTGCAAATACGCATGAAAAGAAGTTGGGGAAACAATAATAACGTGCTTATCCCGAAATGCGTATTCAATCAAATCTCTCGTATTAACTTTAATAGCTCCAACCTGATTAACTAATAAATCATAATAAATTCCTTCAGCTGGAATAAACATAAAAGCAAAATCCATTGTTTTTTTATTTGGCTTAATGTATTTTGATGTTTCATCAATTCTCATTTTAAGGTCTGACTTAAATTGTTTTTCTAATTTTACTCTTTCTAATGCATCTTGTTCTTGCGCAATACGATTATAATTTTCCAATGAAAATTTTGAATCAATAGGAATGATTTTATCTTCAACAAAAATAACAGCATCAACAATATCTCCATCTCCAAAATCATATTGCATTTGATAATTACTCGGAGGTAAAACGTTTTTTAAAACTGTTTCAAGATAATATTCTCCTAAAACACCACGATGTTTTGGATTAGTTAAAGTATTTTGCAATGATTCTAATTGCTCAGTAAAGCCAACAACTCTTTTATTAGTCTCATCAAGTTTAGTTAAATGTTCTGTAACATCACGAACAATTTTAGCGCTTTGACCGAATTGCGCTTGCATTGCTCTTGCCGACTCAGTTAATTTATTATCTAAAATCTTAGTAGATTCTGACATTCTATTATCCAGCATCTGGCTAAGCTGATTAATCTGATTTTGCATCATTATCATAGAATTATTTTGCTCAGTATTATTATCTGATTTCTGCTGTTTTAAGATAAAGAAAATAAATCCGGCTAAACCGATAACAATTAAAGATAAAATAGAAATAAAAAATATTTGCATAATGTATTATCCAATAAATATAGTTGTTATTAAAAATAAACCATACAACATTAATAAAATTATTCCTTCACGATATGATAATCGCTTCTTTGTTCTAACAAAGATGTTAAAAATAAGCAAGGATAATGATAAAAACAAAATACTCATAAGAGCTAACCGAATATCAACCTTGAATGGACAAATAACAGCTGTTAACCCCAAGACAACCAATGAATTAAAAGCAACACTGCCAAGAAAATTTCCAACTGTCATTTTTTCATGTTTCAATAAAACTGACCGAATTCCAAAACTCACTTCTGGCAAAGTAGTCCCAATAGCAATTAAAATCAACCCTATTATTGCAAGAGAAAATCCTGCCTCTATAGCTATTAGCGAAGACGACTCAACTAACCCCCAAGAAGCAACTAGTAACAAAACTAAACCGATAAAAAATAGTTCCAAATTTTTTAAAAATTCTCTTAACCCAACTCTATTATTTTTAATATTATTAAGCTTTTCATCGAAATGCTCACGCCGACCCAAGAGCCGAGTTATATACCAAATGAATAATATCAACAAAATAAATCCATCCAATCTAGAAAGAATACCGTCAAAAGCAAGCAAAACAGGTAAAAGAGCCATAAAGAAAATTAGCCACGCATCTTTTTTAATATGCTGCTCAGTAATATTAATTCCTCGCGCAACTAAAATAACTAAACCAATAGCAAATGTCATATTTAAAATATTAGCTCCAATAATATTTCCAAATGAAATAATAGGAACTTTTTTAATCGCAGAAGTAATTCCTACAAATAATTCTGGGACTGAAGTAGCAAAAGCCATCAAAATAAAAGCAACCACATATTCAGATAAATTCAAAAATCGCGCAATTTTAATCAATGATTTAACTAAAAGCGTTCCGCTTTTAATAATAACTGCTAAACAAATAATAAAAATAAAAAAATTAAAAAAAATCATATTAAATTAAACTTGATGTTTTGATATAAAAAACCATTTAACTGTTTCAATTAATAATAAATTTAATAATCCCAAAATTAAAATAAACACCCAATCAAGAAAATTTAGCGGAACTGTTTTTAAGAGAATCTGCAATGGAGTAAAATAAATCGCTCCAACAAGCATTATAATTCCTGATGCCCAACTATAAAATAAAAATTTATTAGAAAAAGGATTAATGTGCCAAATGTTATGACGCAAACTCTTACATGAAAAAATATAAAAAAGAGAATCAATAGTCAATCCTGCGAAAATAATAGATCTAATATGATTAATATCATATCCAGAATATTTCAAGAGAATAAAAAATAAAATAAATAGAAAAAAATCTGTTATAAATCCAATAATAAAAATCAAAGCTTTCATTTCTTTATTCAATAATTGCAAACTGTATGCGCGAGGCTTTTGCTTCATTATATCATCTTCTTTTTCTTCAAATGCTAAACTTATTCCCATAGGACCATCTTCAATCAAATTAACCCATAAAATTTGGGCAGCATAAATAGGCAAAGGAAATCCCATTAATAAACTTCCACCAATTAAAATAACTTCTGTAAAGCTATCTGAAAGCAAATAAACAATAACTTTTCTAATATTATCAACAATAGCGCGCCCTTCTTCAACAGCCGCAACAATAATACTGAAATTATTAGTTAAAAGAATCAAATCAGAAACCTCTTTTGCGACATCTGTGCCAGAACCAATAGCAACGCCTATATCCGCCTGTCTCAAGGCTGGAGCGTCATTTATTCCATCGCCTGTCATTGCAACTATCTCGCCTTTATTTTGCCACGCTTGAACAATCCTTAACTTCTGAGCTGGTTCAACTCTTGCATAAATCTGAATATTTTTAAATATTTTTTTGAACTTTTCATCAGACATTTCAGATAATTCTTTTCCTTCCAAAATATTCTCCGCTCTAACTTTAAACCCAAGATTTTCCGCTACTGTTTTAGCAGTTAATCTATGATCTCCTGTAACAATAATAGGTCTCATGCCAGCGCGTCGACAAGTATCAATAACCTGTTTTGTGCCTTTTCTTATAGGATCGTGCAATGCAAAAAAACCTACAAAAGTTAATTTATCACATAAATCTTTAACTTCTTTATAATCTTCATTAATAGAAACTTCCCTATAAGCAACTGCCAAAACTCGCAAGCCCTTTCTTGTTAAACTTTCATATTTGTCTTTCAATTTCTTAAAATCAGATAATAATAATTTTTCTATTTTCCCATCAGTATATAAGTTAGAAGATATATCTAAAAGCTTATCTGGAGAACCAACAACATAAAAAACATTTTTATCATTATTTAATCTATATAAACCAGCTGAGTATTTTAATATCGGACTAAAGATTACTTTATCAATTTGTGGATATTGTTTTTCTAATTCTTTTTTTAATAGACCAGCTTGAATACCAGCTAAAAGCAATGCTTTTTCAGTCGGGTTGCCCCTTACTACCCATTTTTCCATTGGCTCTCCAAGATTTTCAATAAATGCTTCTGTCCCAAGCATAGCAATTTTCAAAGCTAAAATGTGAGATTCATTACTATTTTTATTAATCTCTCCATTAAATCCTCTTCCATTTGAAAGAAGCTCTCTTGTCCCAGTATAAACTCCTGCGACTTGCATTTTTGCTTCAGTTAATGTTCCTGTCTTATCAGTTAAAATTACAGAAGTACTTCCTAATGTTTCTGCAGAAGCAATTCTTCTGACTAGCCCTTTCCTTTTTAAAATCTGCTGCATTCCTATAGCTAGAATAATTATCATTGCTATCGGCAATCCTTCTGGAATCGCAGCTACTGCAACAGCTATTGATATAGTAAACATTTCAATAAATTTTCCACCAGTTATCATACCCTCTGCAAAAATAATAAAAGAAATAACAATAATAATTAATCCGATAATCTTACTAAAGTGCAATAATTTCTTCTGATAAGGAGTTTTTTTCTCCTTAACGCTTTTAACCATTTTTGCTACTTTTCCTATTTCTGTTTTCAGTCCAGTTGCTATAACAATTGCCTTGCCCCATCCACTTTCAATAATTGTTCCCATATAAACCATATTATCTCTATCAGCCATAGAAGTTTTTTCATCCAATAGTTTAGTATGTTTTGAAGCAGCAATCCATTCACCTGTTAAAGCCGCCTCATTAACGTGCATATTATGGCTTTCAAATATTCTAGCATCAGCTGGAACTTTATTTCCTTCCCGCAGAAAAATAATATCTCCAACAGCAATATCTTTTTGGTTAATTTCTTTTTCTGTGTTATTACGCAAAACAACAGCTTTAAATTGTAAAATCTTTTTTAACTCACGCAACGATTCCGACGCTTTGCTTTCCTGGAAATAACCAATAATTGTATTTATAAAAACAACAGCAAAAATAACAATCGTATCAGTATAATCACCTAAAGCAAAAGTTACAATTCCAGCAATTAATAAAATATAAATCAGCGGACTTGCTAACTGCCTAATAAATAAAATTAATTTAGAAGGAGGTATTTCTTCAGGAAGCTTATTAAGTCCTGATTTGCTTAACCGCTCCTTTACTTCACCCGGCGACAATCCTTCTAATCGCGACTTTAATTTTATAAATACTTTTTCTATTGGCAAACTATGCCATTGTTCTTGCATATCTTATTATTATAACACAAAATAGTATTCCTAACGATATGAATTGACTAACATCTTTTCTTAGAATATTTTAACATTAATTCTTTTACCATAACCAAACTCTCCTCCAATATTTTCTTTTTGCTTCTTATTAAAATCGTCGGTCCAGGAAATTCTTTTGGCTCAATTACCATATCGCCCTTTTTAGATAAATTCTTAATCTCTGCATTATCCTTTTCATTACGACCAACAACAATCAAATTTTCACCTTTCCAAAAATGACGGCCGTATCTTAACAATTTAACATCATTGCCATTGCAATCAGGCCAAAAAACTAGCATTTTTTTAAATCTCTTAGAAAATTCTGGATCGGTTAGGAGACAACCCCCGGCTGGCGCGGGATATTCTTTAATCCCCCATTTTTTAGCTAATTCTATTTGTCTCTTTCTATTTCTCCCTGAAATATCTAATAATTTCTCTCTATGCACAAATCCTTTTTCTTCTGCCAAAGTTGACTTCAATAGCTTAGCTGACAAAGGACGTAACAAATCCAATCCTGACTCTTTTTTAATTAATTTCATTGTCTGTTTATTTTGAGACATCGGTCGTTCACCTAAAACCTCTCCAGTAGCAACAAAATCAAATCCTTTAATTCCTTTTGCATTTTTAAACATTAAAATATGACAATCAATGCATGGATTCATTCCTTTTCCATAACCAAATTTCGGATTTTTAACTAAAGATAAATGTTCATCTGAAAAATCAATAGTTATTAATTCTATTCCCAATTTTTTAGCTGCTTTATGAGCTAAGATATCGTCAAAAAAATAACTAACGCAGACCAATCCTGTTATTTCAATTCCTTGTTCCTGTAAAATCTTAACTGCCAAAATAGAATCCAGCCCGCCAGAAAACATAACTAAAGCTCTATTTTTTTTCTTTTTCTTCATAATTTAATACTAAATCATTAAAAAGAAAAAAGCCAACAATTATTTTAATTACTGGCTTTTAGATTCCCTCCATTCCGCGAGATACTTACAAACTACAGGAAAAGAACATTTTGAATTTTTCGCAAGTTCTTTTCTTTTTATTTCAATTTCGATCTCTAATCCTTTGGAAAATTCCTTCTCCAATTTTTCTTTTAAATCACATATTTTGAAAATATGCGATCGAATTTTTTCCATTTTATCCTCCGTCAATATTAAAAGATTATAAACAATTTATACTCAAATATTTTCGTGGAGTCCAAAGTTTCAACCTTGAAATTGAATATAGAAGACTCATCTACTTTATTTTGTAATCCTGATTTGATCTCTAGATACCTACCAGGAGTTATATCTTCCAATGAAGACCACGAAGACCAAACAATAAGGTTGTTTGAGCTTCTTGCCATAATAGAAAGATCTATCCAATTAGGTTCGATTATCCAAGAAACCTTACCCCACCTAGTAAATAGTGTCTCGCTATCTAGAATTACTTTCCATTTTATACCGGCAATATTACATGAGCATACCCCAGCAATATTATTATTAGAATGCCATATACCAACAATAGCCTTCTTCAACGGATCGGAACCATTTCTATTTCGTTTCAACTCGTTCCATGTTCGAACATTATGACTTGATACTACCGATTTAACATCAAAAATAGCTATTAATAAAAATAAACACAAAATCAAACTTTTCTTTTTCATTTCTCTCTCCCTAATACTTATACTTATTTAACTAC
>JBHPFQ010000003.1:0-45927 GCA_042571625.1 Patescibacteria group bacterium
GTTTTTTAGTTTTATTAAAAAATAAATTTGAAGATATAATATGATTGATAAGATTAAAATTAAAAATTGTTTGAATGTTTACCCTGGAGGGCAAGAGACAGTCGCCATGGCAAAGATTGCTCTAGAACAAAAATGTTATTCATTTTTAGATATTGGGACAGGCAATGGTTATATCGCTATTTTTTTACATAAAAATGGAAGGGATGCAGAAGCCTTAGATATTAGTTTGCGAGCTGTTAAGTGTGCTAGAATAAACGCTAAATTAAATAATTGTAAATTAGAAGTTTTTCAGTCAGATTTATTTGAACAAGTAAATAATAAATATGATTGTATAACATTTATTTTGCCTATTAATTCAAACGAAAAGGAATATCAAAGAGTCGCTAAGTCGTTAATAAGATATTTTCCTTTTTTGTTGAATTTATTAAGGCCATTTTTTCATTCAATCACTAGAAAGAATAGAATAAAATTAATCAATAAATTTATTTTTCAAGCAAGGAATTATTTAAATTCAAATGGACAAATTTTGATTTCTTTACCGACGAATGATGTTAATTACATTGATAAAGAAGATATTGTCATTAATGCTATAAATCGTCCTACTGAATTAATAACTATCTATCAAATATGGTTCAACAAAAAAAATTAATTTGTATCACCCTAGATATAGAAAAAGATTATGGTTATTTTGATACTTATTATGCTTTAAATAATATTGATATTTTATTAAAGCTAATAAAGAAATATAATATTAAAATAACAGTTTTCTTAGTTGGTTATTTAATTAAAGAAAGAAAAGATATTATTGAGAAATTTAAATCTGTTCCTGTGGAGTTTGCCCTTCATTCTTATTATCATGATATTAAAAATAAAGATTCTGTCTTTAAAAGACAGGAAGTTATTAAGGCAAAAGAAGTTTATTTAGATTTTTTTAAGAAACAACCATTAGGATATCGGGCGCCTCAAGGAGCTATTACTAGAGCTGAAATAATGGAATTAATTAGATTAGGATTCAAATATGATTGTAGTTTGTTTCCTTATTGGCGACCGGGACTGTATAATAACCTAAATATTCCTACTAGGCCATTTTTTTTATCGTCGGAATTAATGGAAATTCCATTATCGGTTTTGCCAGTTATTCGTTTTCCTATATCTTTAAGTTATATTCAATTCTTTGGATGGAAATTTTACAAGTTTTTTTTGAAATTTTTTGGTTGGCCATCTTTAATAGTTTTTGATATGCATTTGCATAATTTAAAAAAAGTAAGGAGTTTGCGTGGAGCGCCATGGTTCTCTAGAATATTTTATATTAGAAATCAAAATAATGGGTTCAAAATTTTAGAAGAATTTATTAAATTGACTAAATCTAAAGGATATAAATCAATTTTCGTGAGTGAATTAAATGTTTAAATTGATAATTAATAAATTAGTTAAAAGATAAAAATTATATGTATATTTTGGGTTTACAATTTTCTTCCTTTCATGATACATCCGCTTGTTTAATAAATGATGGAGTTATGGTTGGTTTTGTAGAAGAAGAAAGATTAAATCGTCAGAAACATACACGTGAAAAGCCATTAAAGTCAATTGATTATCTTTGTTCGAAAGAAGGAATATCAATTCAACAAATAGATTGCATAGCTATTGGTTTTAAATATTCATGGAGTACTATTTTTAATAGGATTTTATATTCTTTTGAGCTTTCTAGATTTAATCCTTTCAATGGAATAATTATTTCTATAAAATCGCTTCATCAGCACTTAGGAGATTTCTATAGGTTTCGTAAATCTATTAAAATTTTTAGAAAAAAGTATCAATATTATGGTAAGATTATTTTTGTTGATCATCATACGGCTCATCTATGTTGTGCTTTTTTGAATTCTCCATTCAAAGAATCAGCTATACTTTCTATTGATGGAAGTGGTCTCCAATTCTCAGGAAAGTTTGCGGTAGGTAAGGATAAAAATATAGAAGAATTTGATAAGATACGACTACCTCATTCAATTGGACTTTTGTATCTTAAAATTACTGCTTACCTTGGTTTTCTCGGGTATGGTAGTGAGTGGAAGGTTATGGGGTTAGCGCCTTATGGGTCGTCAGAAGAATATGTTTCGTTGTTAAGAGATGTAGTCAAAATAGGAAAGAGCGGAAAATATAAGTTGAATATGAAATATTTTAAGTATTGTCATAAAGGATTTTTTAATGGAAAATTTGAGTTATCTAATTATTTTTATAATAAATTTGGTCCTAGCCGTAGTCCAGAAGAATCTATTACTGACAGGCATAAAAATATTGCTGCCGTATTGCAAAAGATAACAGAAGAAGTTATTTTTAATCTTTTAGAAAATCTTTATAGTAGAACTGGGATGGAGAATATTTGTTTAGCTGGAGGAGTTGCAATGAATAGTGTTGCCAATGGGAAAATAAAGAGAAAGACATCTTTTAAAATGGTTTATATCCCAATAGCTCCTTATGACTCTGGAATTGCTATAGGAAGTGCTTTTTATATTTGGAATTGTCTTATGGGTCAGCCACGCATTTGCACCATTAATAATGCTTTTTTGGGACCAGAATTCTCAGATAAAGAAATTAAATTTATTTTAAATAGGTTAAAGTTAAATTATAGCTATCTAAATAATCCATCAAGGAAAGCTGCTGATTTAATATCTGGCGGCAATGTTATTGGTTGGTTCCAGGGTAGAATGGAAGGTGGAGCTAGATCGTTAGGAAATAGGAGTATTTTGGCAGATCCACGGCGTCCAGAAATGAAGGATATTATAAATAGATTAGTTAAATATAGGGAATCCTTTAGACCTTTTGCTCCTTCAATTTTGTTTGAAAAAACATCTGAATATTTTGAAGATGATTGTCCAGTTTCTTTTATGGAAAAAGTATATAAGATTAAAAAGGATAAAAGAAAATTAATCCCGGCGGTGACTCATGTCGATGGAACTGGTAGATTACAGACAGTAAGGAAAAAAGATAATTTACTTTATTGGAAACTCATTAAAGAATTCGAAAGTATTACTAAGATTCCAATAGTTTTAAATACTTCTTTTAATATTAGAGGAGAACCTATTGTTTGCACTCCCGAAGATGCATTAAAATGTTTTTTTGGAACAGGATTAGATTTTTTAATAATGGGAAGCTTCTTAATCAAGAAAAAATAATGTTTAAATTTCAAGAAAATTTTAAATTAAATATTATAGATATTACTGTTTCATCTGTTTATTATATTTTTGTTTGTTTTTCGTTTTTATCTTTATTTGGATTTTTTAGTCGTTTTTTAGTTTACCTCATTTTGATCATTCTATTATTATTTTTGTTCATTGTCAGAAGATATATTGTTTTTAATAGAAAATATTTATGGTTATTTTTATTAACACCTTTGGCTATATCTGGATTTGGATTTTTAAGAGGATTTTTTAGTGGAGATTCTTATTGGATATATTTGCCAGTAGCTAAAGATATAATTATTAATGGGCGAATGCCAAATTTTTTGGTCGGTTATTATCTTTCAGCTATGCCTTTGTTATCGTTATTATTTGCTGGCACTTTTTCTATTTTTAATTCATTTAATGAACTTTTATGTTTGTGGGTTCCTTTTTTCTTTGCGGCAGCTACTATAGTAGTTCTATTTCAATGGGCTAATGATAAAAAAATAGATAAGAGATTTTTATTTTTTATTCCAATTTTATTTTTAACTAATTCTGGCGTTGCCTTTTGGGGAGGTTGGAATTTACTTCAAGAATCTATATTATTATTTTTTGCCAGCACTTTTTTCTATTATTATGAAAAATATTTAAATCATCATAAAGAAAAAGATTTAATATTTTTATTTAGTAGTTTTGTCTTAGCAATCGCTTCAAAATTAATTGGTTTGTTTTTGATTTTATTATTATTATTATTATTATTTAAAGATAAAAATAAAAAACGATTTTTAAAATGGCTTTTTTTTATTTCTGTCCCAATATTGTTTTGGTTTTTTAGAAATTACTTAGTATATGGTAGTCCGATTTTCCCTATGTTTAACAGCTTATTAAGCAGTCCATACTCTTTTGCTTTGCAAAAATCCTATTTTCCAGGTTATATCTATACAGACAGGGGATTTTTAGCTATATTTATTGGCGTAATAAAACAGCTTTGGCTTGGTTTCCCTTTTATTTTATTATCATTTTATGGATTTTTTAAAAAACGACATTATGAATATATATTTTTATTTATTTTATTCTTTTTTATGAAAGAGATATTGTATTTTACAACAACAGTTTCATCGATAAGATATTATTATTTGTTTTTTGGATTGTTTCTAGTTTATGCTTTATTAGGTTTACAGGAAATAAGATCAAAATGGTTAATAACTATTTTAGTTCTTTTAGCAATCGTTGGATTATTATTAGTCCCAGTAACTAATTCTACCAGCGTATTTATTTCTTTGTTTGAGAATAGATTTTCTTTATTAGGTCAGATATTCAATCTGTTTCATAAATATTGGTATTTAACCTTGATTGTTTTGGCTCCATTTGTTTACCATGCCAGCCAAAAGAAAAAGATTGACATATTTTTAATTTTCCTTTATTGTTTTTATATACTGCATTTGCAGTTTGTTGCTAATAAAAGTTGGTTAAATACATGGCCATTTATATTTTTATCTTTGCTATTTTTAATTCTTTTTTCAATTAAGAAAAAATTTAGGTTTTTTAAGCAAATAGTTGTTGCCATTATTATCTTTGTTGTTTTTTTTAATTCGTGGGCTATGGCGGCAATCTATTATTGGCATCAAGGAGGTATTACTTTGCCTGTTCCATTCATTTGGGAAAATAGTTATTGGGCGCATCAAGTTCTAAATGAAAAAGTCGAAATAGTTGAACGAACTAATTTTTACATATTGGTAGCTGGTCAACCGAGTTATTTTTATTGGAAATCTAATTATAAGCCAATTAATTTATTTGATTTTGATTTTAATGTACTTGTTAGTGAATATGGTGTTGGTTTATCTGACTTAGAATTATATCAATTATTTAGTCAAAAAAAGATAAAATATATTGTAAAAAATTTATTAAATAAATGTCGATACGGTGATCCTTCGAATAGTGAGTTTGAACAACTTTTTAATAAGATTGGCAATTCTAAATATTTTGAGTTAATTGATAGTAAGGACGGCAAATATTTTATTTGGAAAGTATATTAATTAAATTTTATGAAAAAAGTAGCTTTAATTACGGGTATCACCGGTCAAGATGGTGCTTATCTTTCGAGGTTTTTATTGGAAAAAGGATATAAGGTTTTTGGCGGTTATCGCAGAATAAGTTCACCTAATTTCTGGCGATTAGATTATTTGGGAATAAGAGATAAGATTGAGTTAGTGCCTTTTGATTTGCTTGATGAATATTCAATTATTTCTTCTTTGAAGAAATCTAAGCCGGATGAAATTTATAATTTAGCCGCTCAAACTTTTGTTGCTTTTTCTTTTCACGAGCCACTTATTACTCATCAAATAACAGGTTTAAGCGTAGCTAAGTTCTTAGATATTGTTCGTTTGTTAAGCCCAAAGTCAAAATTTTATCAAGCATCTACAAGTGAGATGTTTGGAGGAATTAATAGAACTTCTCAAAATGAGCAAACGCCATTTTATCCTAAAAGTCCTTATGGCGTAGCTAAATTATTTGCGCATTGGAGCACGATTAATTATCGTGAATCATATGGGCTATTTGCATGTTGTGGCATTCTTTTTAATCATGAGTCGGAGTTGCGTGGTTTAGAGTTTGTAACTCGTAAAATTACTAGTACTGTTGCGCAGATAAAATTAGGATTAGCTAAAGAATTAAAATTAGGAAATCTTGATGCTAAAAGAGATTGGGGATATGCGCCTGATTATTGCGAGGCGATGTGGATGATACTTCAGCAGAAGAATCCAGAGGAATTTGTAATTGCTACTGGAGAGAGTAAAACAGTAAGAGAGTTTGTTAAGAAATCTTTTGCTTTTGTTGATTTAGATTATCGCGATTATGTCAAAATAGATAAAAAGTTTTTTAGGCCTTCTGATGTAAAAATATTGCGAGGTGATTATTCTAAAGCTAAAAAGAAACTTAGTTGGAATCCTAGGAAAACTTCGTTTGATGATTTAATTAAAATCATGGTTGAATCTGATTTAAAGAGATATCAATCAAAATCAAAAGGTATAGTTTTTTGATATGAAAATTTGTTTTTTAACTAACACATTAAATATTGATTCTGGATGGGGAAGATATTCTTGGGAAGTTGTTCGTAGAATAGAAAAAGAAAAAGATGTCAAAATAATAGTTCTTACAGAAAACTTTTTTAATAATTCTTTAGAAAAGCCAATTTTAAAAAATTCATGTAAGAATTTATTTTTTATTTTTTATAGTGCTATAAAGGCAAGGAGATATATTAAACAATGTGATATTATTCATTGTTTAGACGCTTATCCTTATGGAATAATTGGCGCTTTAGCTAATATCGGTTTAAATAAGAAACTTATTGTTAATGGAGTTGGTAGTTATTCGGTTGCTCCATTAAGTCCACTTGAGAAAGGTGGATTGTTGAGAAAAATATACAGAGTATTAAAGAAAAATTTATTAAAGTGGACTTATGTAAAAACAGATTCAATTCCATGTATAAGTTCTTTTTTTGAAAAACAAATTTTGAAATTAATTATATTAAAAAATACTAAAGTCGTTCATTTAGGTATTGACTTTGATAAATTTCAGATAAGTAATTATATTATTAAAAAAGATAAAAAAGATAAAATAATTTTAAGCGTTGGAGAATTAAAAAGAAGAAAGGGATATCATATATCAATTCCTGCTATAGTTGAAGTTAGAAAAAAGTATCCTAATTTAAAATATTATATAGTTGGCCATCAAAAAAACAAGCCATTTTTTAATAAACTTAAGAAATTAGCTGAAAAACATCAATTAGAGAATAATATTATTTTTTTACAAGGGATTTCTGATAAGGAATTAATTAAACTTTATCATCAAAGCGATTTATTTTTGCTTACTTCGGTTAATATAGGATTGCATTTTGAAGGTTTCGGTTTGGTTTATTTAGAAGCTAATGCTTGTGGCAAGCCGGTCATTGGTACTTATAATTGCGGAGCAGAAGATGCTATTAAAAATGAGTTTAATGGTTTGCTTGTTCAGCAAAACAATATAAAAAATACGAGTGATGCAATATTGAAGATATTAGATAATCCAGAATTAGCTCAAGAGCTTGGGGAAAATGGCATAAAGAGAGCAAAGGAGATGAGCTGGCAAAATACAGTTAAAGAATACATTAAAATTTATGAGCAAAACTCGTAAAGAAGAAATTGAATTTTTATATTTTGGAAGATTGCAAATGTCTCTTCGGCAATTAATTAATAAGTATTTTCAATTTTCTGATAAATATTTTTCATTAGATTTTTTTATAGATTTCGTTAAAGAATATTTATTTTACAGGGGATTTTGTATTTTTGGAAAGGATTGTGGCGTGGAAAAGTCATTAGCTTTTTTTCCAGAAAAAGCAAAAAAACGTTTATTTGATTTATTAGACCATAAAGATGTTAATAGATTTTTGATAATTTCTGATTTATACAGAGATATTTATTTTTTGAAAAATAGAACCAATCAAACAACAGTTAAGTTTAAAATAGGAAATATTAAAGAATTCGATTTTATGGAATATGGTTTTTTGAGTAAGAAATATAATTATTTAAATTTTCTATCTAATAAAATTCAAGAGAAAGCAAATGATTTCATTGATTATTTTTTAGTTCATGGTAGCTATGCTAGCAAAGATTTTATTGAAGGTTGGAGCGATTTAGATACTATTATCGTTCTTAATAATAATGTTTTTCAAGATGAAAATACTTTCAACCGCGCTCGTAATTTTTTTCAAAGATTTTCTTTTATTTGTTATTATTTTGACTTACTAGCTCATCATAGATTTTTTTTTGTGACTAATTTTGATTTAAGTTACTATCCGCAATCAATTTTGCCATTAGTTGTTTATGAAAATTGTTTTAATCTATCAAAAAAATTTAATAGTCTAACTTTTTCTGTCAGGGAAGATGATTTTGAAAAGTATGAAATACTTAATCTTTCTTGGAGTTATATTACGTATATTAGTCAAAAAAAATATATTAGTAAATGGCATTTTAAAAAATGCCTTTCTATAGTTTTAATGCTTCCGTCTTTATTGCTTCAGACAAAAAAGATTTATGTTTATAAAAAATATTCTTTTGAAGTCATTAAAAAAGAATTTTCCGAACTCGATTTTAATGTTATTGACATGGCTTCTCAAAGAAGAAATCAATGGAAGATTTTATGGAATTTTTTCTATTTAAACAAATTCTTAATTTTATTTTTGCCTATAAATTTAATAGACTTTTTACATAGATTAATTCTTTATCCTTATACTCATTTAAAATTAAAAGATAAAGAAACTGGTATTTTTTTAGATAATATTTTTGATTTTTCTCAAAGAAATATTAGATTTGTTGGAAAATTAACAAAAGATTTTTATGAAAAAAATTAATTTTTACAATTATCCTAAACCCTTGCAAAGAAAAGACTATGAAGAAGTTTGTAGTTTAGCTATAGATGAGTTAAAGAAGGATGTCAATGTTATATCTGCTTATTTAGAAAATGATAATTGGGTTCCTGGTATATCTGATATAGATATTATGGTTATTTATAAAAATTGCGCCAAAAGACAAGTTTTTACTAAATCATTTTTAGAATTTTCAGAAAAAGCTAAATATATTTTTGTTCATCGTTATATCAATTATAACCAAAATACATTTCAAGATTGGGTTTATTTAAATCCTCACTATGATAAAGCAAAATTTTTGTTAGGAAAACCATTGACATGGCGTTTGCCAAAAAATGAGCTTGATCAAAATGAATGTCATTGGTTGCAGGCAATTTTTGTGTTTGATTTATTAATTAATAAATTGCTTTTATTTTTTAGATATAAATTTGAAGAAAAAATTGATGTTCATAATCTTATTGTTGTGATTAGTTCTTTTAAATATACTTTAGATATATTTTATGAAATAACTGGCTTGAAACTCGATGATAATTTTTCTTTAGCAATAGATGATATGCGAAATCGGTGGTTCTTTAGAGGTAGAGAGGAAAATATAAAAATACTTTTTAATTTATTAAATAGAACAGAGGATTTAATTCTAGAGTTAATAGATCGATTAGATAATTTTTTAGTATTGAAAATTCCTGATTTTATTAATAAAATCAAAGGCGATAAAGTTATTTTTAGGAATTCTAAATATGATTTAGTTTTTATTGATAATTGGGAGAAGAATATTTTTTTAGATGAGTTTAGAAGAGGACTAATCAAATTTAAATTGCCATTATTTGGTCGAAGAGAAGATCTTGATAGTTATAGATTGATTTTGCCTAATTCTTTATTCTTTTTTCTAGCTGTCTATTTGAAAGAGCAGGGACCTTTTTCCAAATTACTTAGAAACAGAATGGATAAAGATTATTCTGTATTATTGGATAAAGTTGATTTTAATCGCGGGTTGAAGGAACATGCAAAAGTGGCTAATAATTATATTATTGAAAGTATTAATTTCAAGGGTGAGAAATTAAAACTATGGTTTTCTTATGGTTTTTATCCTTACTTGCCTTCATTTAAAAGAAGATTGATTAATTTTGTAATGTTATTTTTTAAAAAAATCTATAAACCATTAAATATTTAAAATGAATATTTTATTAATTGAAGTAAAAGCTGCTTCTAAATATGCGCATAATGGATTAGCTTATTTATCTGGTTCTTTGTCATCTTGTCATAAGGCAAGGGTATTTGATTTGAACTTGCTTAAGTGGGATGAGCGAGAATTTTTAAAAAGATCAGTTGAATTTAATCCTGACATTATTGGTTTTAGTATAAAGTCTTCAAATATAATAGAGGTTAATAGATTAGCTGTTTTATTAAGTGAAAAGATTAAAAAAGCAGTATTGGTTGCTGGTGGACCGCATATAACTTTGGTAGGTGTTGATTTTTTTAATAAGATAGGAAGTCTTTTTGATTATGGTTTCATTGGAGAGTCAGAGACGAATTTTGCTGAATTTTGTGATAAGTTTTCTAATAATTACGATGTGAGAAATGTTAATGGTTTAGTTTACAATAAAAATGGGCAATGGTCAGTTAATTCTATTGAATATAATCAACAGCTAGATAATATAAATTTTCCAGATTATTCTTCATTTGTTGGCATAGATTATTCGGTTATCCATTATCCTTTATTAACTAGTCGCGGATGTCCATATCAATGTATTTATTGCTCTGTTAATAAGATAAGTGGTCGTAGGTGGAGGTATCGTTCTCCGCAATCAGTTATTTTGGAGCTTAAACAAGCTAAAGAGAAATATGGTATTAAATATTTTTCTATATTAGATGATAATTTTACTTTGAATAAGCAAAGGGCAATTGATATTTGCGATTTATTAATTAAAGAGAATATAAATTTGAAATGGGGTTGTCCAAATGGGTTAAGAGCAGATTCATTAGACATAGAATTGGTTAGGAAAATGAAGCAGGCAGGATGCGATAGTGTTTCTATTGGCATTGAGAGCGGCGATAAGAAAATTTTTGATTTTATTAATAAAGGAGAAACTTTATATGATATTAAGATGGCGATTAATTTATTGAGAGAAGAACAAATAAAGACAACTGGATTTTTAATTGTTGGGTTGCCTTATGATTCAATCAGAGCTACTAAAAACACTTTAAAGTTTCTTAAGTCATTGAATATTTTCGGAGGTTTTAAATGGAATATGCTAGTGCCATATCCTAAGACTTTTATTTGGAGCTGGGTTGAAAAAAATGGCAGGTTTTTGATTGATTTTACTAAATCGCGCCATTTTAATAGGAATGGGATTGTTGTCGATCCGACATTTGAGACTATAGAATTTTCTGCCAAACAAAGAAAAAGAGCTTTTATTTTGGCCAATATTTCAACTGGCAATTATCATATGGTTATGAGAAGGACGAATTCAAGATTTTTTTATAAGTTAAAGATTGTATTTTATATGTTGATATATAATCCTTATTTTCTGGTACAGAAAATTATAGATAAATTATGAAGATATTAGTATTATCAGAAAAATTTTTCCCTGATAATATTGGTGGTGCTGAAATGGTTGCTTTACGCTCAATTAAGGAATTGCAAAAAATGGGTCATAGCGTTTTTGTTATATCCGTTACTGATGAAAAAAATAAAGAAGGAAGGTTTTTTTATGATAAAATACTGATTTATAGAATTTATTCAAACTTTCCTAAAGTTTTAATAAACTATATATCATTGCATAACTTTTTAATTATTCCAAAAATTAAGAAAATTATTTTGGATGAAAATCCAGATATTGTTCATGCTCATTTAATTAATACAGCTATCTCTTATTATGTTTTAAAAGTGGCTAAAAAAATGGGTTGCTGTGTTTTTTTAACTGCTCATGATCATCAATTATATTGTAGAGAGAAACAAACTAAATTTGATAAATATAATAATGGGATCCCAGTTAGGATAAAATATAAAGTTAATTGGTTTGATTCTCTTAAGAGTTTAAGATTTGCCTACAACCCATTTAGAAATTTAGCCATTAGATATTATTTGAAATTTGTTGATAAAATATTCAGTGTTAGTAAGATCTTAG
This sequence comes from Patescibacteria group bacterium, assembly GCA_042571625.1. Taxonomy (GTDB): domain Bacteria; phylum Patescibacteriota; class Minisyncoccia; order Portnoybacterales; family UBA2143; genus JBHPFQ01. The sequence goes on from JBHPFQ010000003.1 coordinate 11,685, forward strand.
AAAGAGTCTTAGAGATTAACAATATAAATAATATTGTTACTATTTATAATAGTATAGATTTAAGTGATTTTAAAGTTAGTTTAAAAGAACAGCATAAATTTATTAAACAATATAATTTATTTAATAAAAAGGTTATTCTTTTTGGCGGCAGAATATCAAAGAGCAAAGGAGCGGAGTTATTAGTTGCTATTTTGGCTAGAATCGTAAAAGAAGAGCCAAAATCTGTTTTGATAATTATGGGGCGACAAGATGGCTTAGTAGAAAAAATAAAAAAAGACGCTAAAGATGCAGGTATAATTAACAATATAGTATTTACTGGTTGGATTTCTGGACACAATTTAGCTTTGCCATTTTATTGTTGTGATTTATGCATTACTCCATCTATTTATTTAGATCCTTTTAATTTGACTAACTTAGAAGCAATGGCTGCTAAAAAGCCAGTGGTAGGTACCTGTTTCGGAGGCACTAAGGAAATAGTTGTTGATAATCAAACTGGGTATATAGTTAACCCTTTTGATATAAAAGTAATGGTAGATAAAATTGTTGATTTGTTGAGGAATTCTGAAAAAGCTGAAAGATTTGGTTTGGCTGGTTATAACAGAGCTAGTATGTTTTTTAATTTAGAGAAGCAAACTCAAAAAATAATTTATTGGTATAATTTGTTTTTAGAAATTAAAATAAATAAGATGAAAAAATAGAGTTTGCTATATTAGTAATAATGATAGCACAGATAACTCCAGTTATTCCATAAATTGGAGTTAAAATAAATAAGAGCGTAACCCGTATTATCGGGATGCTTAATTCAAGAAAATAAACCTCTTTCTTTTTTATTTTTGCTACAAAATAGCTAGGTATTAATGTTACAGGAAATAAAATCAGAGATAAAGCAAAAAGCCTAGAATAAGGAATGGATTCTAGATATTGAGGAAAGAAAATTTGATAAAAATATGGAGCTAAGATTATATATATAATATAGATTGTTGTAGTGAAAAATATTGCCTTGATGATTTTTTTAGGCAGTGTTTTTTTTATTTTTTCTTCTTCTCCGCTGGAAAATTTTGGCATAGCAATAGCTCTAAGGTTTTGCAAAATATTAGTTATTTGGTTAACTGGTGAAATAGAAAATGCATAAATAGCCAGTTGTGCTGCACCTAAATATTTAAATACTAATATCTTATCTAGATAATTGGACATTTCAAGAATCATTCTTAAAAAACTGAGATGTTTTCCGTACGTGATAAATTGTGGATCATTTTTTTTATTGGGAGGAAATTTTCTTAGGGTTTTGTGAAGAAAGTAAGTTCTTAATATTGTGTATAGTAAAAAATGAGCTAGAACAATAAGAATAATATTTTTTGTTAGAAAAATAATAGCTATTAATCCTGTTGAAGTAATTATTCTGGCAGCAGAGCTGTATTTGGCATGGATATTAAAAAGTTTCTTTCCATTAAGATAAGCCAAGTAGATTTGGCTAGATTCCATTAAGGGCATTGAGATTGCAGCAATTAAAAAGGATAGCCCAAAAGTGAAATTGTTTTCTTTAAAGAAATAGCTAGAAAATATAATTGCGATTATTGAACCAAGTATACTCCATTTAATTTTTATTTTTATAGCATCTTTTGTTACTTTTTCAAATCCTCTAGAAACTGCCAAAATAACTGCTGTGTCCATTCTGTTAAGTGCGCTAATAGCGAGAATACCAGTAATGGATAAAATATATTTATATTCTCCATAAGTTTCTTTTGGTAATAACCTAGCAAAAGCAATTGCTGTTAAAAAAGCACAAATAGAAAAAATTATTTGCCTAGAGCTTAGCCAAAAACTTCCCTTGACCAAATAAATCATATCTGTTTTTGTATATTTTTCAGACCAGCGAAGGAGTGAATATATTTTTTTTCTTGTCTGCATATATTTTATTATAGTTATAATATGGCAAAAAAGCAAGTTAATTGGTTGGTAAATATTTTTTAAAAAATTTGCATAAATTAACATTTATGATGTAGAATAATAAAATATGAAAAAATCTAATTTTACTTTGATTGTATATTTATATAGCGATATGGTTGATTTTGACAAAAATTTTTATCTATCACAAAATGATATACAAGCAGAAAAAGTAGCAAATACTATTAAACATTTTTTAGAATATGAGAGTATTGTTAATCAATCCTCCTCGGCATAGCGAAATTGTTTCTGATAATCCACCATTTATTGATGAGGAGCGTGGTTCTAATCCTCCATTAGGAATACTATATATTGCTGCTTATCTTAAGCGATATAGCAACCATCAAATATTCGCCTTAGATGCTCAAGTGGAGAAATTAGATTATGCAGAAAAATTCAGGATGAGAATAAAAGAAATAAATCCCGATGTAGTTGGCATTACTGTAATGACTTTTACTTTGATTGATGTTATTAAAACAATTAAGATAGTAAGAGAAGCTGAAAAAGAATTATATAAAAAAATTGTTGTTGTTCTTGGAGGTCCGCATGCTTATCTATATCCAGAAGAAACAATTTCTTTGAATGGGGTTGATTTTGTTATTAAAGGAGAAGGAGAAGTTCCTTTTTATAGATTGCTTAACGCCTTAGAAGAAAAAGAAGAATTTTCTAAGGTTCCAGGTTTGACTTATTGGCAAAATAGTAAAATTATTGATAATCAAGTTAGTGATCTTATTGATAATTTGGATGAATTGCCTTTTCCCGATAGAACGATTTTGCCAATTGAGAAATATAATTCTATTTTAGGCAGAGATCATATTGTGACAACAATGTTTACTTCACGAGGATGTCCTTTTAAATGCGCTTTTTGCGATCGGCCACATTTAGGTAAAAAATTTAGAGCAAGGAGTGCTCATAATGTAGTTGATGAGATTGAAGAATGTTTAAGGTATGGTATTCAAGAAATTTTAATTTATGATGATACTTTTACTATAAATAGGCAAAGGGCGGTTGATATTTGTGATGAAATTATTGAAAGAGGTTTGGATTTTGTTTGGGACATTCGAGCTAGAGTTGACACGGTTGATGAAGAAATTTTAAAAAAATTGAAAAAAGCTGGTTGTATACGTATTCATTTTGGCGTTGAAGCAGGAACAGATAAAATTTTAAAGGTTTTGAATAAGGGAATAAATTTAAAACAAGTAGAATATGCATTTAAAATAGCTAATAAGTTAGGCATAGAAACTTTAGCTTATTTTATGATTGGATCGCCAACTGAAACAAAAAAAGATATTTTGCAAACAATTAAATTTGCTAAGAAAATAAAACCAAATTATACCCATATTACTATTTTAACTCCTTTTCCTGCTACTAAAATTTATTTTCAAGCATTAAAAGAAAAAGTTATTAAAAATGATTATTGGTGTGAGTTTGCTAAAAATCCTGAAAATGGTGTTATAACTCAATATTGGGATAAAGAATTATCTAAAGAAGAATTATTTTATCTTTTAGATAAATTTTACAAAGATTTTTATGGCAGACCTTTGTATATTGTTAAGCAGATTTTAAAGATTAGATCTTACAATGATTTATCAAAAAGAATATTGACTGGTTTAAAAATATTAGGATTAAAATAATGAAGAAAAATAAGATTAAAATATTTTTACAAATAATAGGTCCGTTAATTTTTATTTATATTTTATCCAAGATAGATTATAGACTTTTTTTGATAGAAGCTAAGTTATTAAAATGGCATTTTCTTTTATTCGCTTTTGGTTTAACAATTATGGAAGTTATAGTTAAATCGTTGCGTTGGCGTGTTATTTTAATGTCTTTAGAAATAACAATTTCAAGGATAAGTTGCTTGGGATTATATTGGCTTGGCGTTTTCGCTGGGACTATTACCCCTGGTCGATTAGGAGAAGTTATTAAAGTTTATTTCTTAAAAAATAAAGGGCATAGCGCTTTTCGTTCTTTTTTTAGTATTATTTTAGACAGAATCTCTGATATTTTAGTTTTATTATTATTTGGACTATTTATCTCTTTATTTTTTCTAAGGAATATTGGTTTTTATGTATTAGTTATTGGTATTATTTTATTGATAGGTATTATTTTTATATTTTCATTAATAAATTCAAAAAGTTTTATTTATAAAATCTTTGGCAGATATATTAAAAAAATTATTCCAATAGATTTAAATAATTATAATCGTTTTAATTTTAGCAAATTTTGGAATGGTATCAAGCTGTTAAAGAAGAAAGAAATTATTATTTTTTTCTTTTATTTAGTTATTAGTTGGTTTCTTTATTTTTATCCTAGATATGTTATTGCTCAATCATTGCGATTAAAATTGTCTTTTATTGATATTGTTATTATTTCTACTGTTTTATCTATTGTTTCTATTTTGCCTATTTCTGTAGCTGGAATAGGAACTAGGGAAGCAACAGTGATTTATTTATTTAGTTTATTCAAATTAAATAAAGAGACTGCGGTATTATTTTCTTTAATGATTTTTACAGTGAATATTATTGTTGTTTCTTTCGGTTTGATTCCATATTTAAAAGAATTAGTTCTAATAAAAAAATTTAAATTAAATAAAATAACATGACAAAATTTATTTTCATATTTTTATCTAGGTTATATCGTTTAATTAGAAATGTTTTTATTAAAAAAACTTATCTATATGAAAAAGATACTATTGCTCAATCCTCCGGGAGATAAAATATATATTAGAGATTATTATCGCAGCAAGATTTCTAAAAGTCGTTATTATTATCATCCTTTAGATTTATTATATCTGAGTGGAAGATTTTCTGCTAATAATTTTAAGATATATTTAATTGATGCTATTGCTGATAATCAATCAGAAATGGAAACATTATCAGCAATAAGAGATATTAATCCTGATATAATCCTATCGTTAATTTCTTCTCCTTCGTATAATCAGGACTTTAATTTTTTGAAATCTGTAAAAAGTTTATTAGTTGATTGTAGGTTAATATTAACGGGTGATGTTTGTCGCGATATGTATGATAAGATTATGTGTAATAATAATTTTATAGATGCTATTTTATTAGATTTTTCTACCGATGATATAATTAAATATCTTAATAATGACAAATCAAAAATCATATCTAATATAATTTATCGGAATGGAAATAAAATTATTTTTGGCAAAGAGGTACATGATCAGAGTATTTTTAATGTGCCTTTGCCAAGATGGGACTTATTTCATTTGGAAAAGTATAGCTTTCCTTTTTCTAAGAAAAAAAGAGTTGCTTCTATTCTTACAGATTTTGGATGTCCTTATCAATGTTCTTTTTGTTCTATTAATACTTTAGGGTTTAAATTAAGACCAATCAATTCGGTTATTGAGGAAATAGAATTATTAAAGAAAAATAATATGGATGAGTTTTTTATACGCGATCAATCTTTTGGAGCTAAATTTGATAGAACAATAGAGCTTTGTCAAAAAATAATAGATGGGAAATTCAATATTGGATGGACATGTTTTTCTCGCGTAGATATAATTAAGGAAGATTTAATTAAGATAATGAAAAAAGCTGGCGTGCATACGATTATTTTTGGCATAGAATCAAGTAATAATGATATATTAAAAAAATATGGAAAAAATATTTCTAACGATCAGATAAGAAAAGTCATTAGGTTGTGCAGAGAAAACAAAGTTAGGGTTGTTGGAACTTTTATTATTGGATTGCCAGGCGAATCCAAGGAATCGATACTAAAAACAATTAAATTTGCGAAAGAATTAAAACTAGATTATGCTTCATTTAATATTGCAGCACCTACTTTTAGTAGCAAGTTGAGAACTGAAGCAATAGCTAAAAATTGGGTTGATAAAGATAATATAGAAATGGATACATCTAAAAGTGTACCTTTATGGAAGAATCAGGAGTTATCAAATGAAGAGATATACAAATTGCATCGATATGCAATAACATCTTTTTATTCTGATCCAAGATATCTTATTAGGAGACTTTTAGCAATAAGGAATTTTGGGGAGATTATTCGATCCATTCAAGAAGCTAAGTTTCTTTTTTTTGATTGAAGAAAGATTTAATAATTTTTATATTTTTTTCTACTTCAAGTTCTGGATATTTTGGATAGGTTGGTAAGATTATTGTTTCCTTAGCTGTTTTACTTGCTATTGGACAATTGCGATGCCATGCAGAAAAACTAGGTAAATCAGCGCAGTTTTTTAAATGTTGAGCAGCTATGTCTCGATTATTGAACATAAGCCATTTTAGTATTTTATTTCTTTCTTGATATTGTATAGGAAAAACCAAATAAGCGTTGGTTTTTTCGTTTGGAGGTAAAATTAATTCATCTATATTTTTTAATCCGTTATAATAAATATTGGCTTTTGCTAATCTATTATTTCTGTTTGTTTCGACACTGTCTAGCTGTGCAAGAACTAATCGTGCTTGCCAAGGCGTTAAGCGAGATAGGTAGTGATTTGGGATCTTGTCTTTGAGTTTTAAATCTAATTCTATTTCTACCCATTTATTAATCCATTTAATATTGCTAAGAAAGCCAAAACGAAATATCCAAAAAGTGATCAATTTAAAAAATATTGGAAAAGTTAATAAATCAATTAGTAATCCTTTTGAAATTCGTTTAAAAATAAATGCATTACTTAGATAGTTATATTTGTTTATTTCAGATCGTATGTTATTAATTAATTTTTTATTATTTGAAGCTATTGCGCCACCATACCAACAGTTAATATTTTTGTACATACCAAAGCTGTAAATTCCTACGTCGCCTATTGTGCCAAGCATTTTACCGTTTTTATTTGCTCCAAAAGCTTGAGCTGTATCTTCAATTAATGGTAAATTGTATTTTTTGCAAATATTTAGAATTTTTTTTGTCTTTGCGCTAATGCCGTGTAAATGAGTGATCAAAATTGCTCCAGTATTTTCATTAATTAATTTTTCTATTTTATTTGGATCTATATTGCATGAGCTTTGTTCGATATCACAAAAGATTGGTACATAGCCGGCGCAGATGACCATATTAACTACATCAGCGATTGTATATGGCGACATAATAATACCTTTACCAGATTTTATAAGATGTTTTAGCGTGAGATAAATGCCTACACGTGCCATTGGTACACAAATTGCATCAGAAACATTTAATCTTTTGGCTAGAGTTTTTTCTAGCTTTTCAACGTCATTTCCTTTTTTTATTCTAAAGAAGATAAGACTAGTTAAAAAAGAAAAATAGCTATTAAAAGTTGTATATATTTTTGAGCGCGGATATGGCCCTGAAATCATGATTTTATTTATTTAATTACAATTTATAGTTGGCGCTGATGGATAATAATATCAGCAAGAGTGCCGATTAGCCAAAATTGCATACCTAAAAAAAAGGTTAGAATAGTTTTGTCTGATATATTCTTGTTAAAAATTAAATCATATCCTAAAAATGTTGTACCTATTGTTAAAAAGGTAAGAGCAATAGGGGCAAAGACTTTTAGAGGATTGAAATAAAGAGTAATTCTAGAGATTAGATTAAAAAAATTAATCGTGTCATGAATTGGTCTAATTTTTGATTTTCCTTTCCTTTTATAATAATCAATTGAGATATATTTAATCCTATAGTTATTGCTAATCATTGCTACGGTAATTGTTGAAGTAAAAGAAAAACCGTTGCAAAGCAGATTTTTGAATCTTTCAGATATATCTTTATGGAAAACACGTAGCCCGGAGTTTAGGTCTGGGATGTTATAGTCTGTTAGATAATTTGCATATTTATTTAAAATTATTTTTGGTAATCGTCTTACAAATGGAACTTTAACATTTCTTCCATTTCTGGCGCCGACAACCATATCATAGTTTTTCGTGTAATTGATTAGTCCTGGCAAGCGGTTGGCTGGATAAGTGCCATCAGCATCAATTATAGCAATTAGTTCATAGCGAGCTTTTTTAATGCCCGTTTTAATTGCGGCTCCATAACCGTTATTATTTTTTTGGCAAATTAATTTAATTCCTTTGTTAGTAAATTTTTTAATTTTTTCTATAGTTTTGTCTTGAGAACAATCGTCAACTACAATTATTTCAAATTCTATGTCTCTTCTTGATTTCATTACGTTCAATAGATCATTTAGCAATGCGGAAATTCCATATTCTTCATTGTATGCTGGCACAATTATGCTAACTTGTAGTTTGCTTATTTCATTGTTCATATAATCAATTTTTGATTATTTTGTTTGGTTATCATAGAATTTTTAGAAATTATTTTCATATTTGATGTATTTTTTGTATATTATGAATTAATTGTTAAAACTATAACAAGAAAATAATTAATAATCAAGTTGTGGAGATGATTATAGCTTGAATTTTTTAATTACAGTGTTATTATTAATAATATGAAAATATTATTTTTAAATCCGCCATTTACGGAATATGGTGGATTAGAAGGACATGGTGGCAGGGCATTGCCTTTGAACTTGGCTTATTTAGCTGCTTATCTAAGGCAGCAAATGTCAGGTGTGGAAATTGTAGTTTTAGACTGCGAAGGTTTAAGCTTGTCTTATGACAAAATTAAGCAAGAAATAAAAACTATTGGACCAGATTTAGTAGCCATAACCGCTCCCACGCCGGCGTTTGCCCAAGTTTTAGAAATCTGTCGAATTATTAAAGAAATCTCTTCGAAAATTATAACGGTAGTTGGAGGTCCGCATCCGACTGCGCTTCCGATAGAAACAACTTTGGAAAAAAATATTGACGTGTCGGTTATAAACGAAGGTGAAATAACTTTTACAGATTTAATTCAAGCTATTAATAAAAGAAAGTCCTTGTTAGAAGTCCCGGGAATTATTTTTAAAAATGAGCAAGGAAATGTTTGTCAAACAATTAAAAGAAATTTGATTGAGGATTTGGATATTTTGCCATTTCCAGCACGTGATCTTTTTCCAATAAACATATATTTTCCTCCTCCAACCAAAAGAATGAGTGATAAGAAAGCAGGCAATATGATTAGTTCTCGTGGATGTTGTTATCAATGTACTTATTGTATGGCAAGTTTTATTTGGCAGAGAAGAGTACGATTTAGAAGTATCAAAAATGTAGTTGACGAAATTGATGAATGTTTAAATAAATATGGTATTGGAGAATTTAATTTTCATGATGAGCTTTTTACAATTAATAAAGAAAGAACAATACAGTTTTGTAAGGAAGTTAAGAAGAGAAAATTAGACATAGTATGGGTATGTATGTGCAGAGTAGATTATTTAGATATGGAGACATTAAAAGAAATGAAACAAGCAGGATGTAGAAAAATAATGTTTGGTTTTGAGTCTGGATCTCAGATGATTTTAAATAAAATGAAAAAAAGAGTTGCATTAGAAAAAGCTGAACAAGCGGTGAAATTAGTAAAAAGAGCAGGTATAAGAACAGCTGGTAATTTTATGTTTGGGAACATTGGCGAAACAGAAGAAACAATTAGGCAAAGTATTAAATTAGCCAATAAATTGAATACAGATACTATGGCTTTTTTTATTGCTAGTCCTTATCCGGGAACGGAATTTTATCAAATAGCCAAAGAAAATGGTTATTTCCGTAAGGATTTGGAGTGGAAAGATTTTACTATAGTTTCCAATAATATTCCGCCTATTAATTTGCCGGGTTTGCCAGCTAAAAAGATTTTGGAATGGCAAAAAAAAGCATATCGTCAATATTATTTAAGGCCAAGATATATTTGGAGTAAATTAGTTGGAATAAATAGCGTAGTTGATTTGAAAAATTTATATAATGGTGCTAAACTATTTTTAAGATTAGAAAAATAATAATATTATCTATGAATAATAGAATAGAAATATATCAAAAAAATTATTGGGAAAGGGAAGATTTAAATAAGAGAAGATCTCCGCAACACAAAGTTATAAGAGAATATGTTGTTCCTAGAATTGATTTATTAAGACGTTATCTTGATATTACTAAACAGACTAGTCTTTTGGATGTTGGTTGCGGTAATGGTTTTTTTACTTATTATTTTGATAAAATTTGTAATACTTGCGGGGTAGATTATTCTAAAAAAATGCTTCAGATAAATCCAGTCAAGAAAGTTTTTTTAATGGATGCTAATAATTTGGGATTTGAAGATAATTCATTCGATGTGGTTTTTTGCGATGCTTTATTGCATCATGTTGAGAACATTGACGATGCAATTAAAGAAATGAAACGTGTTTCTAGAAAATATGTTGTTATCCTTGAGCCCAATAGGAATAATCCATTAATGTTTTTATTTTCATTTTTAGTTAAAGAAGAAAGAAATGCATTAAAGTTTTCATTGTCATACCTTAAGAATAGAATAAAGGATAATGGATTAGAAGTTATAAATAGCTTTTCTTATGGGATAATGCCTCCCAATAAAACGCCATCTTTTCTTCTTTTTTTAATGCAGTTGTCTAATTTTAGACAGCCATTTGGAATAACTAATTTTATAATATCTAAAAAAATATTATAATTAGCTTATTTTCATATTATCGCCCCATTCCTTTTAAAACAATATTTATTGTTCTAAGGATAATGCTTGTATCTAAAATTATTGAGCGGTGTTTGATATAATACAATTCATATTGTAGTTTTTCAATGCTATCTTTTACAGAAGCGCCATAGTGAAAATTAACTTGGGCCCATCCGGATAATCCAGGACGAACAATATGTCTAATTTGATAATATGGAATCTCTTTTTCTAATTGTTGGACAAATTCAATTCTTTCTGGTCTTGGTCCTATAAAACTCATTTGTCCTAATAAAATATTCCATAATTGTGGCAACTCATCTATCCGAGTTTTTCTTATAAATCTGCCTATTTTAGTTATGCGATGATCTTGTTTATCCGCCCATTGGGCTCTGCCTTTTTCTGCCTCGTGAATCATTGAACGGAATTTAACAACATTGAATATTAAGCCATCTAATCCAATTCTTCTCTGTTTATAAAAAACAGGTCCAGGGCTGTCTAATTTAATAGCCAATGCAATAAATGGATAAAGAATTAAACTAGTAATTCCAAAAATAATTGCTCCAAAAATATCTAAAACTCTTTTTATAGATTCATAAAAATTCTTTTGGCTTTCAGTTAGATTTTCCAAAAACCATATTTCTCCAATACTGGAAACAGGAACTTTACCTAATATTTTTTCATAAAAAGAAGGTAGATCGCTAAAACTAATTTTTAATGGAAGACATTGATATAAACTTCTTACTAATTTTGAATTTTGATGAGGATCAATTGCTGTTACTATTATTTTGATATTTTTTTGGACAGCTGTTTCTAACAAATCAAAAGGCGTTTGGATATCTTCTGTTTTTATCTGTTGAACTATTTGATATCCTAATTGTGGATTATTTCTAGTTATTTCTTTAATTTGTTCAATTTCTTTATTTTCTCCTATAATCAAAACGTTATTTGCAAGAGCTGATGCTCTAAGAGAGTGATTATAGATTTGTCTCCAGATAGAAAATAATAATGCGAATATAATTAGATTTAAGAATAAATTTGTTTTTGGCGCAATCCCAAAATATGGTATAAAGTAGAAAAATGCGATAGATAATCCAGTATTGATTATTAATGTTTGAAAAAGTATTGAATAAAATTTAATATTATTTCTAGCAAGAGTTAATTCATATAATCCATTTATAAAAAATACTATAAGCCATATTACGTATATAATGGTAAATGGCCAAAAATGTTGTCCGCAATTTTTAGCTATAGATTTCAATCCATAACGAATAAATAAAGTAGCTAAAAGAGAAGCGTATAAGAACAAAATATCGCCTATTAGTAGTATTATTTTTTTAGCATTTGGCATAAAAATATTTTACCATTTTGGCTTGATAAATCAAGGAATTTATAGTAAAATTTAGCAATGATAAAAAGGCTATCATTAATTTTATTAATTTCGGGTATCATTTGTTTCGGTGCTCAAAGAGTTTATGCGGCTTCAATGGGAGAAGAAGTCGTTTTTAATGTTGATTCTTTATATGATTCAATTGAAAGGGAAGAATTAACAGCAACTTTGCATGTTGTCGGAAGTCATGTTTATTTTTATATTGATAATGCATATTGGAGAAATCTAAGTAGCGTTGAAAGAACTGTATTTATAATGAATTTAGAAAATTTATCAGACGAATTTGATAGGGTTATCTATCCCAAAGAAAGAGCTGTTTTTGGTTCGGAATGGAGTCCTGGAATAGACGGTGATAAAAAGATTACAGTTTTGATCAGTCAATTAATTGATGACGCGGCTGGATATTTTAATACTTATGACGAGTATCCAAAGGATCAAATTCCTTCTTCGAATGAAAGAGAGATGATTTATTTAAATGCTATTGTTGTTGAGAATGAAATGGCAGGAGCTTTCTTAGCTCATGAATTTCAGCATTTAATTACTTTTTATCAGAAAACTAAATTATATAATCTAGAAGAAGATGTCTGGCTTAATGAAGCTCGTTCAGAATATTCAGCAACTGTTTGTGGATATAATAATAATTATATTAATAGTTATTTAGCTGATCGTGTGGATTTATTTTTAGATTCTCCATCAGATTCTTTAACTGAATGGAAAAATAGTTCTTCTGATTATGGAGTTGTTAGTTTATTTTTTCATTATTTAGTTAATCATTATGGTAAAGATATTATTACGAAAATGGTTTTGAATAATAAAATTGGGATTGAGAGTATTAATCAGGCATTATTGGATTTAGGATATACTGATACGTTTTCTGACATTTTTGCTAATTGGTCGATTTCTAATTATATTAATGATTGCGATATTAACTCTGATGATAAATATTGCTATAAAGATAAAGATTTAACATATGATAGATTGCATGTTGATTATTCTTCTAGTTATAGTGGTTTTCCAAATCTAATTGTTTCAAGAAGTAGTGCTGTTAAAGATTGGTCGCCTCGTTGGTATAGATTTAGGCAAGTAGAGGTTGTCTCTACTGATAAAGATACTCTCAAACTTGAATTTAGGGGTATTGGGCAAGAGGCAGATTTTCGTGTATCTTATATTATTACAGACGAAGACAATCAGACAACTGTACAATTTATGTCATTAAATAATCAGAAAGGCGCTGTTTATATTCCTAATTTTACAAGTTTAAACAAATCAGTTGTTATAGTCCCATTTAATCAATATAAGAAAAGCGATTTCGGCGATAACGAAAATGCTGTATCTTTTACTTTTACCGCGTCCAGTGTTGATGAAGGATCTATCTCTATTAATAGTATTGTTCCAAGCGTTGGTCCGTCCGCAGGTGGATTTGAGGCCGTTATTAACGGTAGCGGATTATCTTCTGCTGTTAAAATAAATTTTGGGAAATCTATTATAACCAATTTTAATATTGTTGATGACAAAACGATTAATTTTATAGTTCCTTCCCAAGAACAAGGCAAAATTAATATCAGCGTAATTGATGATAAAAACAATGAAGTTTTTTTAGTAAATGGATTTTCTTATATCAAATCTTACGTAGAAGGAAGTTTAATTAGGGCTAAAGGAGATTATAAAGTGTATATTATTAAAGGTAGTTATAAAAGATGGATACAGCATCAGGATATTTTTAATATGTATGGTCATTTGAATTGGGAAGATATAATAGATGTTGAGCCGGAAGAATTGGAATATTATCAGAATGCTTGGTTGATAAGATCCGATAAAGATGAACATGTTTATGAAGTTAATACTGACGGAACAAAGCATTGGTTGAATATGACTGCTGAAGAATTTAATATTAGTGGTAGAAGGTGGAATATGGTTTATATTGTAAATAATTTTGAACGGGATTTTTACAAGACTAGTTCGGATATTTTATTTCAATAATATGAAAATTCAGAAAAATGTTTTTTTGTCTAAACACGTAACTTTTAAAATTGGCGGGCTTGCTCGCTATTTTTTTATTGCTAAAAATAAAAAAGATATAATTAATGCAATTAAGTTTTCTCAAGAAAAAAAACTTTCTTATTTTATTTTAGGCGGAGGGAGTAATTTGTTGGCGAGCGATAATGGTTATGATGGAATAGTAATTAAAATTTCAAATTCAAAAATATCTTTTAACAATAAAATTATTAAAGTTGATGCTGGCGTCAAATTAATGGATTTAGTTGATTTTTCTATTAAGAATAATCTATCTGGGTTGGAATGGGCGATTGGTATTCCTGGGACGGTCGGCGGAGCTGTTCGCGGTAATGCAGGTGCGTTCGGGCATAGTATTTCAGAAGTAATTGAGAAAGTTATAGTTTTGAGAAATAATAAAGATAAAAAATGTAATGATAAAGATTGCGAATTTTCATATCGCGATAGTGTTTTTAAACATAATAGTGATATTATTATTTCAGCAGAATTGCAATTACAAAGAGGCTATAAAAAACAAAGCCAAAAATTAATACAAGATTATTTAAAACAGAGGAAGCAAAAACATCCATTAGAATATGCATCAGCAGGATGTGTTTTTAAAAATCCAAAACCATTATCAACTGCCCAGCTTATTGAAGATTGCGGTCTAAAAGGAAAACAAATCGGCGGAGCGAAGATTTCTGAGAAACACGCTAATTTTATTGTTAATCTTGGAGATGCTAAATCAGATGATGTAATAAAATTAATTCAATTTATTAAAATAAAAATTAAGGATAAATTTAGCGTAGAGTTAGAGGAGGAAATTCAGTATTTATGATTGACAGGAGAATAGGAAATTTTGTATGATGTAATTATGAAGTTTATTGCTGACCTGCATATTCATTCGAAATATTCTAGAGCTACATCTAAGGATATGGACGTGGAAAATTTGGATAAGTGGGGAAGAATAAAAGGAATTAAAGTTTTAGGCACGGGTGATTTTACTCATCCTGCGTGGATTAAAGAATTAAGAGAAAAATTAGAGCCAGCCGAACAAGGACTTTTTAAAGTAAAGAAGTCGGATACTGGAACTCGTTTTCTTCTTAGTAGTGAAATTAGTTGTATTTATTCTAAAAATAATCGGGTGCGTAAAATACATATTGTTGTTTTGGCTCCCGATTTTTTAGTTGTTGAGAAAATAAATACTCAGCTTGATCGGATTGGGAATATAAAATCTGATGGGCGACCTATTTTGGGATTGGATGCTAGAGAGTTGGCAAAGATTGTATTAAATATTTCTTCGGATTGTTTGGTTATTCCTGCTCATATCTGGACACCGTGGTTTTCTTTATTCGGAGACAAGTCCGGGTTTGACACTATTGAGGAATGTTTTGAAGATTATTCTAAGTATATTTATGCTGTTGAAACAGGATTGTCTTCAGATCCTAAAATGAATTGGAGATTATCAGCTTTAGACAATATAACTTTAATAAGTAATTCAGACGCACATTCAGCAATTAAGATCGGTAGAGAAGCAAATGTTTTAAATACAGATTTAAGTTATAATGGAATTGCAGAGTCGATTAAAAATAAAAGTTCTAAAAAATTTATTGAAACAATTGAATTTTTTCCTCAAGAAGGAAGATATCATTATAATGGTCATAGAAAGTGTAATTCTTGTTTGTCCCCTCAAGAATCAAAAAAAATTAAAAATATTTGTCCGGTTTGTGGACGTCCATTAACTGTTGGGACTTGTCATAGGATTGATGATTTGGCAGATAGGGATTATGGCATAGTTCAAGAAAATAGTGTTCCTTTTAAAAATTTAATTCCGCTGAATGAGATTATTGCCGAAGTAAAGGGAGTTGGAGTTAGAACAAAAACAGTTAAAAAGGAATATGATAATTTAATTAATCATTTTGATTCAGAGTTTAAAATATTATTAGAAGAGAAAGAAGAAGACATAGAACAAATTAGTTGCAGAAAAATCGCGGAAGGAATAAATAGAGTTCGCTTAGGCAATGTTAATATAGAGCCAGGATATGACGGAGAATATGGAAAAATAAAAATTTTTTAATATAAATAATAAAAAAATATGAAAATAAATATCAAAGGAACAAATATAAAATTAACAACAAGCATTTATCAGAACATCGAAGATAAAATTGGCGGATTGAAAAGATTCGTTAAAAGGATTGATCCTGAATTAATTGAGGCAAGAGTGGAAGTCGGGAAAATAACACGAAAACAGAGACAGGGAGAGATTTTTAGAGCAGAAGTCAATTTGAATCTTAATGGCCAATTTTTAAGAGCGGAAGAAACAGGAGAATCATTAATAGAAACTATAGATTTAGTCAAAGATAAATTAGCCGGCGAAATCAAGTCACTTAAAGATAAAAGAATGACCGCATATAAAAGAGGGGCAAGGTCAATAAAGAAAATGTATCAAATAAATCCTTTAGCTCGTTTTCGTAAAGACAAGGATAGATAGAAAAGAAGAATAAAATAAATCGTTATTTAACTACGTAATTAACATTAATTACGTAGTTATTTTTTTCGTTGAGTTTTCCACAGGTAAAAATTTTATAATTAGTGTATAATAAAAATAAAGTAAGATACAAACCGGAGGTCGAGTTTGTTCAACTAAATTGGTAAATTTATTTTTCTCTTATTAAAGGCAAAATTTAATAATCGGGAAATAAATTTAAAAAATATGCCAAAAAAGAAAACTACTAAGAGAAAGACAACAAAAAGAAAGCCTGCAAAGAGAAAGACTGCAAAAAGAAAGCCTGCAAAGAGAAAGACCACTCGACGAAAGAAAAAGTAAACTATTGCAGAACTACAGTTTCTAAACAAACTCTCAATGTAAATTGAGAGCTTGTTTTTTTTGATATCTTAATGTATTATCAAGATAATTATATGTCTATATTTAATAAAATTTTAGGAGATCCTAACGAGAAAAAATTAAACGAACTAAAGCTACTAGTTGAAAAAATAAATAGTCTTGAATTAGAATTTGAAAAATTATCTGATGAGCAGTTAAAAGAAAAAACAAATGAATTCAGGAAAAGATTAGAAAAGGAAAATTTAGATGATTTAATTTCAGAAGCTTTTGCTGTGGTTCGTGAAGCTGCAAAAAGAACATTGGGTCAGCGTCATTTTGATGTTCAGTTATTGGGCGGAATTGTTTTACATAAAGGTCAGATTGCAGAAATGAAAACGGGAGAAGGGAAAACATTGGCAGCGACTTTGGCTATTTATCTAAATTCTTTAACCGAGCGTGGAGTTCATGTAATTACTGTTAATGATTATTTGGCTCGTCGTGATACTAATTGGATGGGGGCGGTCTATAATTTATTAGGAGTAAGTTGCGCTTGTCTTAATCATGAAAAAGCGTATCTTTATGATCCTCATACTGGACCAGATGCAAATGAAGTAACCGTGGAAATGGAAAACTTAAAAGAGGTTCCAAGGAAAGAAGCATATTCAGCAGATATAACTTATGGGACTAATAATGAATTCGGTTTTGATTATTTAAGAGATAATATGGCCCCGTCTCTAGAAATGATGGTTCAGCGTGAGCAAGGTCCGTATTTTGCAATCGTTGATGAAGTTGATAGTGTTTTAATTGATGAGGCGCGTACTCCGTTAATTATTTCCGCGCCCGATGCTGAATCCACTAAAATGTATGAAAAGTTTGCAAAGATTGTTCCTCAATTAAAAGAAAATACTGATTATAATATTGATGAAAAAATGCGGACAGCTACTTTAACAGAAGAAGGTATTGCAAAAGTGGAAAAGATTTTAGGCATGGGTAATATTTATGAAGAAGGAGGCATTCGGATTGTTCACCATTTAGAGCAGGCGTTGCGGGCACAAGTAATGTTTATTAAAGATCGGCATTATGTTGTTAAAGATGGACAAGTGATTATTGTTGATGATTTTACTGGGAGATTAATGCCGGGCCGTAGATATTCTGATGGATTGCATCAAGCGTTGGAAGCTAAAGAAGGAGTTAATGTTCAGCAAGAGAGTAGAACATTAGCTTCAATTACTTTTCAAAATTATTTTAGAATGTATGAAAAGCTATCTGGAATGACTGGAACAGCAGTTACTTCTGCCGAAGAATTTGGAAAAGTTTATGAATTAGAAGTTATTGTTATTCCAACAAATAATCCTCTTGCAAGGCAGGATGCCCAAGACGCTGTTTATAAAACGGAAAATGGAAAATGGAAAGCGATAGTGCGAGAAATTAAAAAAAGACATGAGATAGGTCAGCCGATTTTAATAGGAACAGTTTCTATTGAAAAAAACGAGCTTCTTTCTAAGTATCTAAAAAAGGAAGGAATTTCGCATCAAGTTCTTAATGCGAAATATCACGAGCAAGAGGCAAGAATAATTTCTCAAGCAGGTAGAAAAGGCGCTGTTACTGTAGCTACTAATATGGCTGGTCGTGGAGTGGATATCGTTTTAGGCGGTAAGGGGGAAAATTGTCAGCAAGAACATAGCGAAGTAATACAGGCTGGTGGATTATGCGTTATCGGCACAGAAAGACATGAAGCGCGTCGTATTGATGATCAGTTGCGTGGACGTTCTGGTAGGCAGGGCGATCCAGGCTATAGTCAGTTCTTTGTTTCTTTAGAGGATGATTTAATGAGAATATTTGGAGGAGAAAAAGTTCAGTCAATGATGAATGCGCTTAAGCTTTCGGAAGATCAGCCAATAGAAAATAAGCTTATATCAAGAGCGATAGAAGCTGCTCAGGCGAAAATAGAAGGATATAATTTTGATGCCAGAAATCATGTTCTGGAATATGATGATGTGATGAATAAACAAAGAGAAGTGATTTATAAAAAGAGAAGAGAAGTTCTAGCGAGTGAAAATCTTCAGCCACAGATATTAGAAATGATTGATAATGAAATTAAAAAAGTTGTTAAATTTCATACACAAGCAAACGATTCAAAAGATTGGAATTATAAAGAGATAGGCGAAGTAATGAGAAGTATTTTTTCGACACCTGATGGTTTTGAAAAAAAACTATTAGAAATTAAAGATCAGGAAGAAATATATAAATATTTATTGGATTTATCAAAAGAAGCGTATAATAGTAAAGAAAAGGAACTTGATAAAAATATTAGACAGTTGGAAAAATTTGTTGCCTTGCGTAATATTGATATGCTTTGGATGGATCATATAGACAATATGAGTCATTTGCGAGATAGCGTTCGTTTGAGAGCATACGGACAAAAAGATCCATTAGTAGAATATAAAAGAGAAGGAATAAGTTTATTTCAGAGATTACTTGATAGTATTCAATCTAATATCGTTAATATGATCTATAAGTTTTCAATAGCTCCCGCAGGACAATCTTCTTCTGTCGTTACAAATAATGGATCTGTTAATCAATCTCAAAAAGCTGGACGAAATTCTCCATGTCCTTGCGGTTCAGGCAAAAAATTTAAAAAATGCTGTGGGAAGTAAGTTTATTATCAATTATTATTCTAATGGCGTAGATAATGTATAATAGAAAATATTAACTACTGAGTTAACTCAGTAGTTAATTCAGTAGTTAATCTCTGATAAAAAATGGCAAGAAGAAAATTAGGGGAAAGGAATATAAGAAAATTAACTAAAATTGCTAGCGGAAGCAGCATAGGTATTACTTTGCCTATTGAAGTGATAAGACGTTTTAAATGGAAAGAACGGCAAAAGTTAAAGCTTGAAGTTAATAACCGAAACCATTCAATTTTGATTAAGGATTGGAAAAAGAAGAAGAAAAAGAAAGTTATAAAAAAGAAAAAATAAATTATGTCCGAATATTATAAAGTTCCGAAAAATCTTAATTGGTGTTTTGATCCAAAAAGGAAAAATAATTTTGAGCTAAGTAGGTCAAAGCTTGATTTGTTTTTAAGTTGTCCGAGATGTTTTTATGTTGATAATCGTCTTGGTGTTAGCAGACCTCCTGGATATCCTTTTTCTTTAAATTCAGCAGTGGATGCGCTTTTCAAAAAAGAATTTGATATTCATAGATCGGATAAAACAAAACATCCATTAATGGAAAGCTATGGCATTGATGCGGTGCCGTTTCAACATGAAAAAATGGATGAATGGCGCGATGCTTTACGTAGAGGAATTAAATATTTTCATGAGAAAACAGGATTGGTTGTTAAAGGCGGGATTGATGATATATGGGTAAATCCAAAAGGTGAATTGATTATTGTTGATTATAAATCAACTTCAAAAAACAGCGAAGTGAATATTGATGCTAATTGGCAGATCTGTTATAAACGGCAAATAGAAATATATCAATGGCTTTTTCGTCAGAATGGTTTTAAGGTTTCTAATGTTGGATATTTTGTTTACGCTAATGGTATAACAGATAAAAAAGCATTTGATGCAAAATTAGAATTTGATATTTCTATTATTCCATATAAAGGAGATGATTCGTGGGTGGAGCAAGCGGTTATTGATGCGCATAAATGTTTAATGAGCGATAAACTTCCTCAAGCTGACGATGATTGTGATTATTGTAGATATAGAAAAGCGGTTATGGATGTATTAGAAGTGAGATAATATAAGACGTTTTTAATCCAAAAAATATGATGATCTACCTTTACGAATGGTAGCTCTATTTTTTTTGACAAAACAGAAAAAAAAGCGTAGATTGGAAATGTTTATGAGTAATTGGAATAAAAAAAGTCGTAAGAACTGGTGGGTTATTTTGTTTTTTCTAGCTATTGGTCTTTTAGCTGGTTTTTTTGTTAAACCGTCAATGTGGGACAATGCAATGGGCAAGATTGGAATGCCTAATTTTATTAATCGTCCATTTAAGTTAGGACTTGATTTACAGGGTGGGACTCATTTGGTTTATGAAGCTGATCTATCAGGAATTGATGCTGGAGAGCAATCGGATTCAATGCAGGGCGTTCGTGATGTTATTGAGCGTAGAATTAATCTTTTTGGAGTTCAGGAACCAGTTGTTCAAATTAATAAATCTGGAGATAGTTATCGTTTAATTGTGGAATTGGCAGGAATTAAAGATGTTCATCAGGCAATTGAAATGATTGGTCAGACTCCTACTTTGGATTTTCGTGAAGAAAGAAGTCAAGAAGAAACAGATGCAATATTAGAAAAACAGAATCAGATAATCGTTGTTGGCGAAGATGGAAGTGAAAAAGAGATAACTCAAGAAGACATAGAAAAGTTATCTGAGAATCCGTATTTTAAAATGACTTCTTTGACAGGCAGATATCTCAAGGGTTCTGAACTTCATTTTGATCAACAGACATATCAATCAAAAGTAGGGTTAGAATTTAATGATGAGGGAAAAGATATTTTTAAAGAATTAACACAGAAAAATATTGGAAAAAAACTTGCTATATTTTTGGATGGAGTTCCTATTAGCGCTCCAACAGTTAATGAAGCAATCCCAAGTGGAAAAGCAGAAATTAGTGGAGAATTTACAATAGAAGAAGCTAAGGAATTAGTTAGGCGGTTGAATGCAGGAGCTTTACCGGTTCCTATTGATCTAATAAATCAGCAGACAATTGGAGCAAGCTTAGGAAAAATTTCTCTGGATAAATCCCTTCAAGCTGGTATTTTGGGATTTGTAATTGTTTTGATTTTCATGATTTTTTCTTATAAATTACCAGGGTTAATAGCTAATTTTTCTCTTTTATTTTATGCTATGGTTATTTTAGCTATTTTTAAATTAGTTCCTGTTACATTGACTTTAGCAGGTATTGCTGGATTTATTTTGTCAATTGGAATGGCGGTTGACGCTAATGTACTTATTTTTGAAAGATTTAAAGAAGCATTGCGTGACGGAAAGAGCTTGGGCGGGAGTATTGATGATGGGTTTAAAGATGCGTGGCCAGCGATTCGCGATGGTAATATTTCTACTATTATAACTTGTATTATTTTATATACTTTTGCTACTGGCGCTATTCAAGGGTTTGCTTTAACATTGAGTATCGGGGTTATTATTAGTATGTTTAGCGCTGTTATAGTTACGAAAAATCTTATGAAATTATTTATAGGAACAAAATTAGAAAATTGGAAAAGGATTTGGAAATAAAATTATGCAAATAATTCAAAATCGTAAAATTTTTTTAAGCATCTCAATTATTTTAATGTTTGGCAGTTTAATAAGTTTGTTTGTTTGGGGACTTAATTTCGGAATAGATTTTACTGGCGGAACTTTAATGGAGTTGGAATTTATTAATGAACGTCCATCTAATCAGATGATTCAGGATAAATTGGCTATCTTTGAATTAGGACAGATTGTTATTCAACCGGTAGAGCAGAAAGGAATGATTTTGAAAACTAAAGATATTGACGAGACAGTTCATCAGAATATTTTAGACGAGATTGGAAAGGATAATATTATTGAAAAAAGATTTGAATCAGTCGGTCCCGTAATTGGTTCAGAACTTAAAAGAAAATCCATTTGGGCGATTATTTTTTCTTTGATAGCTATTGTTATTTTTGTTGCTTGGGCATTTCGAAAAGTATCCAAGCCAGTGCCGTCTTGGCAGTATGGGATAGCCGCAATTATTGCTTTGTCTCATGATATTTTAATTACATGTGGATTATTTGCTATTCTAGGACATTGGAAGGGGATTGAAATAGGACTTCCTTTTATAGCAGCTTTACTTACTATTCTTGGTTATTCGGTTAATGATACGATTGTTATTTTTGACCGAGCAAGAGATAATTTATTGCGTGGGAGTTGGGATAATTTTGAAGATATAGTTAATTTAAGCGTTAATCAAAGTATTATTCGATGCCTTAATACGTCTACAACAACTATGTTTGTTTTGTTGGCTGTATTTTTGTTAGGAGGAGCGAATATAAAGTACTTTGCTTTGGCATTGATGTCTGGCGTAGTTCTAGGAACATATTCTTCTTTGTTCATTGCCAGTCCTTTGATAGTTATTTGGAATAATAAAAAAAGTAAATCTTGACACTTATTTGTAATTATGGTAAATTGAATATATAGTTAAATTAAATATTTTTCATAAACAAAAATGAACAAAAATCCATCTTTACAATACGGAAAATTAGTTTCAAGAATAATTAATAATATTTCTAGCCAGAGAACGCGTGAGATTATTGACGCTCGTTTTGGTTTATTAGATGGCAAAAAGCGCACGTTGGAATTCATAGGTGAAAGATACGATATAACACGCGAAAGAGTCCGTCAAATAGTTGATTCTATTTTTTATGATTTAAAAAAATCTGATGAGGTTAATATTCTTAACCCAGCTTTTCAATGCATTGATAATTACTTTAGTCAAAAAGGAAATGTCGTTAGAGAAGAACAGCTTCTTTCAGATTTAACTAATACTGATGATTTGCATCCTGAAAGAGGAGCTATTTTTTTTCTTTTAGCTTTGGGAAAATCTTATCAGCGTTCTGTTGAATCAAATAAATTTTACCCTCTTTGGTATAATTCAAAAAAAGCTTTTAAAAAGGCAGAAAACGTAATTGATGTTATTGTTAAAAATCTTGAAGAGCAGAAGAATACAGTTTCTTTTGATGGCATATTAGAATATATTAATAATAAAAAGATAAAAATAACAGAAGATGTCTTATCTTCTTATTTAGATGCTTCTAAACAAATTGGAGCTAATAATTCAAATCAATTTGGATTAAATAAATGGCCGGAAATTAATCCTCGTGGAGTTAAAGATAAAGCATATATTATTTTTAAAGAACAAGGCAAGCCATTGCATTTTAGAGAAGTCGCTGAATTGATTAATAATTCTAATTTAGGTTCTATATTAGCGCAGGCTCAAACAGTTCATAATGAATTAATAAAGGATGAAAGATTTATTTTAGTAGGTAGAGGAACTTACGCACTTAGCGAATGGGGTTATCAGCCAGGAACTGTAAAAGAAGTAATTATTAATATTTTGAAAAATTCAGGACCTTTACCCAAGGATGAGATAATAGACGAAGTTTTTAAAAGCCGTTTAGTTAAAAAAAATACAGTTTTAATTAATCTTCAGAATAGAAATTATTTTGCTAGGACGCAGGATAATAAATATATATTAAAATAATTATTTTGCCCTTTTATGGGTAGGAGGCATGGTAACAAACCCTCTTGAGGCCTTTATTAAATATCTTGCTGTTTTTTATATTTTTCTTGCAATATTAGGAAGATTTTTGCTATCAGTATGGTGGATCTATACACCTGTTATTTTTTATATTTTAGCCTTGGACCTATGGTTAAAGCATATTAGGAATAAATTCATTAATAAGATGGAATGGATTTTGCTTGAAGTGATTCCCCCGAGTGATGTTAAAAAAACTCCTAAGGCTATGGAACAATTTTTTACAGCTTTGCATGCTTCTCAAGGAAATCCAAATTGGAAAGAAATGAATATTGATGGTAAAACACAAGTGTGGTTTAGCATGGAAATGGTTAGTCACGGTGGAGAGATTCATTTTTTCATAAGAACAACTTCATTTTTTCGTAATTTTATTGAATCTCAGATTTATGCTCAGTATCCTGAAGCTGAGATTGTCCAAGCGCAGGATTATGTTAATTCTATGCCAGTTGATATTCCGAATGATAATTATGATTTGTGGGGAACAGAATTTGTTTTAACTAAAGAAGATGCTTATCCTATAAAAACACATCCTGCTTTTGACAAAGATGTTGTGGAAGAAGAACAGCGTATTGATCCGATGTCTTCATTAATGGAAGTTCTTGGTAAGATAGGTTATGGAGAGAATATTTGGATTCAAACATTGGTCCGTCCGATTAATGATAAATGGAAAAAAGAGGGAGAGAAAATAAGAGATAGACTAATTAAACGTGTGGTAGATGTTACTGAGGGAGAGATTACAAAAGAAATAAAAGCATGGATGGGAGAAGGAAGAAGTCAGATATCTTTTCTCGTGTCTGGCGAGGGGTGGGAAGCGCAGCAGGAAGAAAAGAAAAAAGATAATCCTTTGACCATGATGACAAAAGGTGAAGCAGATATTGTTAAAGCAGTAGAAGATGACATAGCTAAATTCGGTTTTGAAGTGATTATTAGATTCCTTTATTTAGCTCCTTCAGATAATTTTAATAGAATTAATATTCCGTCTGTTATTGGAGCTTATAAACAATTTGGTAGTCAGAATCTTAATGGATTTAAGCCAAACGGGAAAGTTACTACTTCAATTGATTATACAATACAAATGAAAGGGCCAAGAGAAACTTATCGTAAGAAAAAAATATTTGAAGCTTACAGGAAAAGGGAATTTGTTCAGCATTCAAAGTATATTGATTATCTTAAGCCTTTCTTTTTTGAGAAATTTCCTATACTGAATTGGTTTTTCTTAAAAAGCCAGCCGTTTGTTTTGAATACTGAAGAATTGGCAACAGTGTATCATTATCCGAGCGTGGCGGTAAAATCGCCTCTTGTGCCGAAAGTTGAAGCGAAAAAAGGCGAACCTCCTATTTCATTGCCAGTTGAGTAATATTATTTAATATTATAAAAAATGGATAATATAAATTTATTCGCAGAAACAAATTTTAGAAATCAGCGCCAAAAATTTGGCATTAAAACCGATGATAGAAGAAGGCATATGTATGTCATTGGTAAAACTGGTACTGGAAAAACAACCTTATTAGAAAATATGGTTATTCAAGATATTCAAGATGGTAAAGGCGTTGGTATAGTTGATCCGCATGGTGAGTTTGCTGAAAAAATGCTTAATTTTGTTCCAAAAGATAGAATTGATGATGTTATTTATTTTAATCCTGCTGATTTGGATTTTCCTATTGCTTTTAATTTTATTGAAAAAGTTGACGTAGAACATCGTCATTTGGTTGCTTCTGGACTAGTTGGCGTTTTTAAAAAAACGTGGGCTGAATCATGGGGTCCTCGATTGGAATATGTATTGCGAAACGCTATTCTGGCTTTATTAGAATATCCAGGATCTACATTATTAGGTATAATGAGGATGCTTACGGATAAAGCATATCGTAAAAAAATTATTGAGAATATTCATGATCCTGTTGTTAAGGCGTTTTGGACAGAAGAATTTGCCAAATATCCTGATAGGTTTATGGCTGAAGCAGTAGCTCCTATTCAGAACAAAGTTGGGCAGTTTTTAACAAGCCCATTAATTAGAAATATTGTTGGACAGACTAAATCAGCTATTGATATTAGAAAAGCAATGGATGAGCAGAAGATTTTAATTATGAATCTTTCAAAAGGTTTGATTGGGGAGGATACTTCTAATCTTTTGGGCGCGATGCTTATTACAAGAATTCAGTTAGCGGCTATGTCGCGTGTTGATATTCAAGAAGAAGATAGAAAAGATTTCTATCTTTATGTTGATGAGTTTCAAAATTTTGCTACAGAAGCTTTTGCTACTATTCTGTCAGAGGCAAGAAAGTATCGTCTTGATTTGGTTTTGGCGCATCAATATATAGCGCAAATGGTTGATGAAGTTAGAGATGCTGTTTTAGGAAACGTTGGAACAATGGCATGTTTTAGAATAGGAGCTAATGATGCTGAGTATTTGGAAAAAGAATTCTTTCCAGAGTTTAATACTCAGGATTTGGTTAATTTAGATTTTGCGCATATTTATTTAAAATTAATGATAGATGGAATGGCTTCGCGACCTTTTTCAGCTACTACATTGCCTCCGATGCCGAAATTAGAAAAATCTTGTCGAGATAAAATTATTGAGAATTCTCGTAAGCGTTATTCTACTAATCGACAAGAAATAGAAAAAGATATTGCTGAATGGAGTGGGGCAATCGAGATTAATAGTGGCGGCGGAAAAGATGAAAATATTTCAGAAACGTCAGAAATTTCATTATATGATGCTGTTTGTAATAATTGTGGTAAGAAAATTCAATTAAAATTTAAGCCAGATGGAGTAAGGCCTGTTTATTGTCCTGATTGTTTTGAGGAAGTTAAGCAAAAAAGGCAGGAAAAGCAAGAAAGACATGAAGAACAAGATGAGAAAGAGATTAAAAAAATAGAAAAAGAAGTAAATCAAGAAAGTTTATCTTTGGAACAAGCTACTCGTCAGGAACCAAAAACCTTTTACAAAAGTCGTCCGCGCGCGGAAGTTGATTTGAAAGGATTGAGAGAAACGCTTAAGGAAACTCTTGGGGAGAAGAAGGAATAAATATGACATCAAAGAAATTGCGGATAAAATTTTTAGATTTTTTTAAGAAAAAAGGGCATGCGATTATATCAAGCGCTTCTTTAATTCCAGAGAATGATCCAACTGTATTGTTTACTACAGCCGGGATGCATCCTTTGGTGCCTTATTTGATTGGCGAAAAGCATGCTCAGGGTAAACGTTTAGCTAATATACAAAAATGCGTCAGAACTGTTGATATTGATGAAGTTGGAGATGCAGTCCATCATACTTTTTTTGAAATGCTTGGAAATTGGAGCTTAGGAGATTACCATAAAAAAGAAGCGATTGAATGGAGTTTTGAGTTTTTGACAAAAGAATTGAATATTTTAGTTGATCAGTTGGCTGTTTCTGTTTTTAAAGGAGATGAAAATTCTCCTTTAGATGAGGAATCAATTAATATATGGAAGGGTCTTGGTATTCCAGAAGATAGGATTGTGAAATTATCAAAAAAAGAAAATTGGTGGGGTCCTGCTGGGCAAACAGGTCCGTGCGGTCCAGACACGGAAATTTTTTATTGGAGCGATATTAAAAATTCTCCGCCTGAAAAGTTTGATCCAGATAATAAAGCATGGATTGAAATATGGAATAATGTTTTTATGGAATATAATAAAACCGATGAAGGAAGATATGAGCCATTAAAGCAGAAAAATGTTGATACTGGGATGGGGTTGGAGAGAATTTTAGCTGTTTTAAATGGGTTTAATGATGATTATAAAACAGAATTATTTATAAATTTAGTAAATGAAATAGAGCAATTAAGCGGAAAGAATTATAAACAATCAAAAGAAATAGATAGGGCAATTCGTATTATTGCTGATCATATTAAATCTGCTGTTTTTATTATGGGTGATGACAAAGGAATTTCTCCTTCTAATTTAGGTCAGGGATATGTGGTTCGTAGGTTGATTCGTAGAGCTGTAAGGTATGGTAGACAATTGAATATAACTGAAGATTTTTGGACTAGCAAAATTGCTAAAGTTGTTATTGAAGATTATAAGGAAATATATTATGAACTGGAAAAGAATAAGAAATTTATTTTAAATAATTTAAGTGAGGAAGAAAATAAATTTAAAAAGACACTGGAAAAAGGATTAAAAGAGTTTAATAAAATAGGTGATAAAATTAATGGTGCTGATGCTTTTAATCTTTATCAGACATATGGATTTCCAATTGAAATGACTAAAGAGTTAGCTAAAGAAGAAGGTATTAAAATTGATGAGCGCGAATTTCAAAAAGAATTTCAAAAACATCAAGAACTTTCACGTACTGCTTCCGCAGGCAAATTCAAAAGCGGATTAGCTGAATCTAGCGAGCAAACTAAAAAATTGCATACGGCTACGCATTTATTATTATCCGCATTGCGTAAAGTTTTAGGAGAACATGTATTTCAAAAAGGAAGTAATATTACATCAGAACGATTGCGATTTGATTTTTCTCATTCTGATAAATTAACTTCCGAACAATTAGAAAAAGTTGAGGGATTAGTTAATGAGGCGATCAAAAAAAATCTGCCTGTTGTTTGCGAAGAAATGTCTTTAAAAGATGCAAAAAAAGAAGAAGCAATGGGAGTTTTTGAATCAAAATATAGTCAAAGAGTTAAAGTTTATTCTATTAAAGGATATTCTAAAGAAATTTGCGCTGGCCCGCACGCGGAACGGACAGGCGAACTCGGCCATTTTAAAATAATAAAAGAGCAATCTTCTAGTGCTAGCGTGCGTAGAATAAAGGCGGTGTTGGAATAAAGTTTTTTATAAGGGCTGTGGATTGTTGATGTTATTAAAATAGTATATAATAGTAATAATGAAGGGTGTGTTTAATTTTCTAAAAAGAAAAAAAACATCAATAGAATATTTATTAGCTTTAGATATTGGAACCGAGTTTGTTAAGGTGGCTATTTTTGGTGTTAGTAATTCTGATAAAGAAAAAAAACAGCAAGGACTTATTATTGGTTTTGGTAGACATAGACAGGCGCCGAATCAAATGCAAGGAGGAGCAGTAATGGATATTGATGGCGTGGCTTTAACTTGTCAAAGAGCTATTGATGAAGCAGTTGAAATTGCAAAAATCAGACCTAAAAAAGTTATTATTGGGATAGCAGGAGAATTTGTTAAGGGTGCCACTACTAATTTTGTTTATCAAAGAAACAATTCTAAAGAACAAATTTATTTACCAGAAATTAAAAATGTTATTCAAAAGATTCAATGGAAGGCATTTGATAAACTAAGAAGTCAATTTGCTTTGGAAACAGGACAGCCAGAAATTGATATTAAATTAATTAATGCTTTGGTTGCAGATATTCGTATTGACGGATACAAAGTTACTAATCCTTTAGGATTTCAAGGCAAAGAGGTATTTTTAAGCATATTCAATGTTTATGCTCCGGCTATCCATTTAAAAGCTTTGGAATCTATTGCTTCAAAATTAGATTTAGAATTGCTTGCTATTGCTGCTGAGCCATATGCTTTAGCTCATTCAATATATTCTAAATATTTTAATGCTGATGCAGAAATTGATAATTTATCTGCAAATAGCGCGATTTTTATTGATATTGGCGGAGGGACTACAGACGTGGCTTTGGTGCGTTATAGTAGGGTAGAAGGTATAAAGAGTTTAGCTTTGGCTGGAAGATCATTTACTAAACGTCTTTCTAACACATTAGGAGTTGGTTTGATTGAGGCAGAAGATATTAAACTGCAACATACTCATCAACAGCTTAGTAATAATGTCCATCAGAAGATTAAGGGCATTTTAGAAAAAGATACAAGGATTTGGTTGTCTGGGCTTGAATTGGTTTTTGAAGAGTTTAGCCAAAAAGATTTTTTCCCTCCGTTAATTATGCTTTGCGGAGGTGGGAGTTTATTGCCTGATATAAAGAATATATTATCAAAAAATAAAGAATATTTGCAAAAGAAATTTCCATTTAGCCAGGCGCCTAGAATTGATTTTATTCAGCCATGTCATATTTCAAGCATGATTGATCAGACTGGTTTTTTGAGCGGTCCAGAAAATGTTGCTCCAATGGCTTTAGCAAGTTTAGCTTTGGAAATATATAATGACGAGGAAAAAAAGTCCTTGTTGCCAATTTTGCGCAGGGCAGTTAAAATGATAAGGAGATAATTAAAAAATCAAAATTAATTTATGAAAACTATATACATTGAGCCAGACGAGGAAATTATTTCAGTTATTGATAGAGTAGATAGAGCAGAAGGAGATTGTATAGGAATTGCAATACCAAAAAACGCCCAAATATGGCAAAGTTCAATTAATTTAAAATTATTAAAGCGAGAAGCTAATAATTCAAATAAAAAAGTTGTTTTAGTCGTCCCAAGCGATTTAGATTATGAAATGGCTGAAAAAACTGGTTTTGAAATTAGGAGAGTAAAGGATATCCAGGCTGAAGCAGAATTGATTCGTCAAGAAGAGGATAAAGAAGCCATTGAAGAACATGTTGATGAAGCTGATGATGATAGCAATGAAGATGAATATGAAGATGATGTTGATGAGTATAATGAAGCAGAAACAGTAAGAAAAAAAGATGATATGATTAATATTCTGGTAAATGAAATGGAATCAAATTCATCTAACCTTTTTACTAAAGAATCTATGGGGCAGAAAGATGGACAAAGCAAGAAGAGTCCAAAATATAAAGTAGACGAGAAAAATCCTTTATTAAGGAATAATTCATTGGATATGAGTTTGTTTTCAAGAAAAAAAGTACAAAAACGAGTTGTGAAAAAGATGCCAGTAAAAATCGCGGAATCTTTTATCTGGGGAAAATTTTTCGCTTGTTTTATTGGCTTAGCTATTATTCTAACATCATTGGTTGTTTATTTTGTTCTGCCGACAGCTGAAATAGAAATTTATCCTAATATTGAAACTATTAATTTTGATTTATCTGTTAGTGGTTCTAAAGATATTATGGAAATTGATACTGATTTAAATAAAATTCCTCTTCAGGAAATTAGAGTAGAGAAAACTATTAGTAAAGAATTTGAATCAACAGGAGAAAAAGATTTAGCTGAGAAAGCAACAGGAATTATAACAATTTATAATGAATATAGTTCAGATCCTCAGACATTGGTTGCAACAACTCGCTTTAGATCTCCTGACGGAAAAATTTTTAGAATAACTAAGAATATTATCGTTCCTGGTGCTAAAATAGAGAACGCCAAAATTGTTCCTAACACTCTTGATGTTGAAGTGGTAGCCGACCAGCCAGGTCCAGATTATAATATTGAACCATCTGAATTTACAATACCTGGATTTAAGGGCTCTCCTAAATATGTAGGGTTTTATGGAAAATCAACAGAATCAATGAGTGGTGGTGCTATAGGAAGGGTAAAAGTTGTTATAGCTGAAGATATGGATGGCGCCGAGGACATTTTAAGAGAAGAATTATTTGATAGTGTTAAAGAATCTTTACAAAAAGAAATTCCAGATGGTTTTGGGTTAATTGAAGATAGTATACAAGAAAATATTATTGAAAAGGAATTTAGTGTTGAGCAAGACGAAGAAGCGGAATCATTCACTTTAAATATAAAAGCTGAAGCATTGGCGCTGGCTTATAAAAAGTATGATTTGAAAAGTATTATTGATTTAAATCTAATTGCGGAAGTTGATGATAATAAGAAAATACTTTCAGATAGTCAGGAATTTGAATGGACAGGAGTGGAATTTGATGAAGATAAAGAAGAAGTTTCTTTGTCTTTATCTGTTAGAGAGAATGTTAGTTTAGATGTGGATATATCTTCTATAAAAAATGATTTGGCTGGGAAAAATGAAATAGAAGCGCGAAAATATTTTAGCGGGCAAACAGATATTCAAAAAGTTAAATTCTCATTTTGGCCGTTTTGGGTAAAGAAAATACCAACTAAACAAAGTAGAATTAAAATTACTACGATTTATAGTGAATAAAATGTTAATGTGCCCCTTTGATGAAATTTTAGGAATATCTCTTATTGTTGGATTGTTTGCTTGGATTAAGAAAAAGGTTGGAAAAAAGAAGAAAGAAAAATCATGCTGTAATTCTGGAGGGAGGCCGAAGGCCGACCGATAGAATTAAAACTTTCTTATCGAAGAAATACTTATTAAAATAGGTATTTCCAAATAGAATTATCGGCAATGTTGTACAGGGCATTGACTAATTTTTATTTATCATTTAAGATAAAAAAGTGAATCAACAAGATAATAATAAGGATATACAAGAAGGTATCGTAATAGAGAGTTTGCCAAGCGCCACTTTCAAAGTTAGATTGAATAATGGAAGCGAGGTCTTGGCCCATCTTTCAGGCAAAATGCGCTTGAATTTTATTAAAGTGCTTTTGGGCGATACAGTCAAAGTTGAGTTAAGTCCTTATGATAAAACTAAAGGGAGGATTGTTTTTAGGGGGAAATAAAATAATATGAAAGTTAGAGCTTCTGTAAAAAAAATGTGCGCGCATTGTAAGATTGTCCGTCGAAAAGGACGGTTGCGTGTTATTTGTAAAAAAAATCCTAAGCATAAGCAGAGGCAAGGATAAAGATATGAGAATAGCTGGAGTTGATATCCCGGATAAAAAAAGAATAGAAGTCGCATTAACCTATATTTATGGCATAGGGCAAACTTTAAGTATTAATATTTTGGAAAAAGCAAAGATTAATCCGGATACTCTTGTTAGTAAATTGACGAATCAAGAAGCTATTAATTTACGTAATATTGTTGAGAAAAATTATAAAATTGAAGGAGATTTGAGGCGGGAGAAAATGATGAATATTAAACGCCTTAAAGATATTGGATGTTATCGTGGAATTCGCCATATAAAAGGATTGCCTGTTCATGGACAGAGGACAAAAACTAATACTAGGACAATTCGTGGAAATGTTAGAAGAACTATGGGTAGTGGCCGAAGAAAGGCGGCAGAAAAGACATAATCATATGGGGAAAAAAAGAGTTATAAAACAAACTGAAGAAGAGGCATTAAAGCGGACTGAAGCACAAGAAAAAGCAGATCGCAAAGTTGAATCTGTCAAAAAAAGTAATAAATCAATTCAGGTAGGTCATGCCAGAGTTTGCATTCAATCAACTTATAATAATACCATAATTACTATTACCGATATGAAAGGTGAAGTTCTTGCATGGGCAAGCTCAGGATCTTCTGGATTTAAGGGGCCTAGAAAAGCAACTCCTTTTGCAGCTTCTCGTGTCGTGGAATTATTATTGGAAAAAATTAAAAATCTTAAAATTAGAGAAATTGATATTTTAGTAAAAGGAGTTGGAATTGGCAGAGATTCAGCAATAAGAGCTTTAGTGAATTACGGATTGGAAGTCAATTGTATAAAAGACATAACTCCTATACCTCATAATGGATGTAGGTCTCCAAAGCCAAGAAGAGTATAAATTATGGAAAATTCTAAATCAAAATGTAAAAAATGCAGAAGAGCTGGCCAGAAATTATTTATAAAAGGCGAGAGATGTTTTAGTCAAAAATGTGCTGTAATTAGAAAGCCATATGTTCCTGGAATTAAAAGCAAATCCAGACGAAGACAAATTTCCGAATATGGTCAGCAATTAGCTGAAAAACAAAAAGTTAGGCATTCTTATGGAGTGTCTGAAAAGCAGTTTAAAAATTATTTTAATGATATTAGCAGCCAAAAAGGAAATAAGGGAGAGCATTTACTTAGTATGTTGGAAAGGCGATTGGATAACGTTGTATTTCGTTTAGGGTGGGCTTGTTCGCGTAGATTATCTAGACAGTTAATCAGCCATGGACATATATTGGTAAATAATAGGAAAGTAAATATTCCTTCATATCAAGTTAGAAAAGATGATTTGATTCAAATTAAAGAAAAGAGCAAGGCGATTAGTCATTTTGAAAATGTAAAGGCATTTATTAAAAAATACGAAGTTCCAGTCTGGCTATCCCTGGATAAAAACAATCTTGATGGAAAAGTTATTGATTATCCTAAAATAGATGATATAGGCCAAGTTGGAGAAATTAATATGATTATTGAATATTATTCGCGATAAATTATAAATAAAAATTAAAATTATGATTACGCTACCGACAAAACCAAAAATTATAAAATCAAAAGACAACAAAGCAGTCTTTGAAATTAATGGATGTTATCCTGGATATGGATCTACTTTAGGGAATGCTATAAGGCGTGTTTTATTATCTTCATTGCCAGGTGCTGCTATTGTTAGTATAAAAATTAAAGGAGTTCAGCATGAATTTTCCACAATTCCTTATGTTATGGAAGATGTTGTTCAAATTATTCTTAATCTTAAAC
>JBHPFQ010000004.1:0-44414 GCA_042571625.1 Patescibacteria group bacterium
ATTCTATCCATGCTTTATTATATCATATAACTTTTTTCCATACAATTTAATCAGATTCAACTGATTTTATCATTTCTTCAAATGAAATAATCCCCTGAAGAACTTTTATAATTCCGTCTTGCTTCATATTCACCATACCCTGTTCTTGAGCTTCTTCTTTTATTAAAGCTTCTGTTGCTCCTTTATTAATTATTTCTTCTAATCTAGGAGTCATTTCAAGCATTTCAAATAAGGCAATTCTTCCTTTGAATCTTTTATTATTACAAAACTTGCATCCTTTAGAATGAGAAATCTTAAATGGTTTTTTCCATTTTCCAATTTCTTTTCCAGCTTTAGTTTTTCTCATTGTTTCTAATTCTCTTTCAATAATTTCAGATACTTCTACAGGGGCATCCACTTCTTGCCTGCATTTCTGACATAATCTTCTTACCAAGCGCTGAGCAATAGCTAAATTTAAAGTTGGAGGAAGCAAAAACGAGCCAACTCCCATATCAATAAAACGAGGTATAACACCAATTGCATTATTTGTATGTAATGTAGAAAGAAGAATATGCCCTGTTAATGCAGTGTGAATTGCTAAGTCAGCTGTTTCTTCGTCTCTAATTTCTCCTACCATAATAACATCTGGATCTTGTCTTAAAATATGTCTTAATCCAGAAGCGAATGTATAATTAATTTCTGGCCGAATCTGTGATTGGTTCACTCCTTCAATATAATATTCAACAGGATCTTCTAAACTTATAATATTTACTCCTTCTTCTCTTATTTTATTTATCTCTTTTAAAATAGAATAAAGAGTTGTTGTTTTTCCAGATCCGGTAGGGCCTGTCAAAAGTATCATTCCAAATGGTTTTTTAATATTCTTACTTAACATATCCAATCCTCTGCCTTGAAGACCTAAATCCTCAAACGTTTTTAGCCCAACGCTCGGATCAAGTACTCGCAAAACAGCTTTTTCCCCATTAATAGTCGGGAATGTTGATACTCTAAAATCAATTTTTTTACCACTTACAATAGCTTGAAATCTTCCATCTTGAGGAACTCTTGATTCATCAATTTTCAAACTAGACAATATTTTAATTCTTGAAATTATCGCTAAATGCACTTCTTTAGGTAAAAAAATACTTGCATAAAGAATGCTATCAACTCTAAAACGTACTTTCACTTTCTTATCAGTCGGTTCAATATGAATATCTGAAGCATTCCCTTCAACAGCATGCCTTAAAATAACTGCCACAATTTTTGTTATTGGAGCTTCTGTCGTAATTCTTTGCGCAAGTTTTTCCGCATCAGATGATCCAAATTTCATTTCCTCTGACTTGAGCTCTTTTTCTAATTCTTTAAGAGCTTTTTTAACTTCCCCGCGAAGAGTACGATATTGCCTTAAAATATTTTCAAAATCAGCTTCTGTGATTGTATATATTTCTGGGGATAATCCACTTCGTTGAGTAATAAATCTCAAAGCTTCTTTTGCTTTTAAATCATCAGGATTAACCATCCCTACTTTTAAAATATTCCCCTGTCTAACTATAGGAACAAATTTATAAAAAATCGCTGCCTCTTCTGGAATTTCTTTTAAAACATCAACAGGAATATCCTTGCCGGTTAAATCCAAAGAAGGAATCTCGCTTATTTTTTTTGTATTCTCAATATTTTCCATAAACTTTATATTTAAAAATTTATTGACTGTTATCTAATTCTTCTACGCTTAAAGCTTCAAGAAATTCCTCAACAGATAAATCACGAACAGATTCTTCACTGCTTTCATAAAATACTTCTTCTTCGCTAACTAACGGAAGAAACGGATTTTCCCGACCTGTCTGCCCAGACTCAATAGGCCATTTCCCATATTTTTTTAACTCATTAAAACGAGAATCTTGCAAAAACAAGAAATCAACATCATCAATATCTTCAACCGAAACATTTACTTGTTCGTTTCCAACCATAGATTCCGGAATACCTACAATATTAGAATGGAAAAAACCAAAATATAAAATAATAAAAATAATTAAAACTATTACAATAAAAATTAATACTAATTTCTGTTGTTTTTTTTCTTGTGGGAAAACAATTAATGACATAAATTTATTATTGATAATATACAACAATCGCTAAATCAAATTTATAATAATCAACTATCTTTTCGCCCGATTTATTTAAATTAGAATTATTCAAACTGATATATTCAACATCCATAGAACGCATATTTTTAGATAAAGAATTCAAATAATTCTTGAAATTATCATAAGTACCCCCAACACTGATATCTACGCTAAGCTCTCTTAATGATGAATCTATTTTTTGCGATATGCCATGCGAAGATTCACTACCTGAAGATGATCTGGTTACTTGTCCTGTTGCTATTGATGCGCCTGCAACGCTTTTATCTTGTTCAACTATCTGACCAAACGACATTGATTCCAAAATTAAATTATTGTCCAAAGCAATTGCTTCAAATTGAACTAACAAATTAGGGATGTCTTCTTCTTTTGGCAAAGCCAAAAGAACATCTCTAGCTTCGCTTTCCAAATTCTGATAATCTTTTTTCAATTCATCAATTTTATTTACCCATTCATTTAATCTATCCAATTCAACCTGTGCTCCAGATACTTTAT
This sequence comes from Patescibacteria group bacterium, assembly GCA_042571625.1. Classification (GTDB taxonomy): domain Bacteria; phylum Patescibacteriota; class Minisyncoccia; order Portnoybacterales; family UBA2143; genus JBHPFQ01. Next base: position 2,616 of record JBHPFQ010000004.1, read on the forward strand.
TAGCCAATAAACTGCAATAATTCCATTTCGGAATAATAAATAAAAAGATTAAAACAAATGACAATAAAAAATTAGTTAAAATAATAATGTTCCTCTTCATAATCTTATTTTTCACTGTTCTCCTTTAAAATAATAGGATCTAAAATTATTTGAAAATCAGAACTTACTTTTCCGACCTTATCCAAACTTATACCAGAAAAACCAATACTCTTGACTCTAGAATCTTCTTTAAAAACTACCATTTGTTCAGCTAATTTATTATAAGAAGTAGCTTCCGCCTTAATTATCACCTCTGCTTTCGGCATATCAGCGCTAAAATTAGAGAAAACAACTTCTGGAAGAATCAAATCTTCTAGCATTTTAAAAATGTTAACTGGATAAATACGTTTTTTCAAAACTTCATCCAATTTTTCTATTCCTAAATTTAGCTCTATTAATGTCCCTTCTAACTTTATATCCCTCTTGCTTTGCAAGTTTTGTATCTGACTCGCTATTAAACCATCTTTTTTAACAAGATTTTTTTCATATGCCCATAATCCTCCAGCTACTAAAAAACTTAAAATAAGCAGACCGATACATATACTCAAAACTAAATTGTAATTCATTCCCAAAAAATAAAAATCTGATGAAGCATCTGTTCCTTCAATTCTATTATATTCTTTTGGTATTAACTTAATAACCATATGTTTTTTATCTCATCGCGAGTCCAGTCGCAACAGACAATGTTGGAATCAATTTATATAATATTGGATCTAAATCTGTCGGATAAACCAATCTTGCGAACGGATTGCCTAAAGATACTTCTGTATCAAAATTCTTAAAAAAATAATCCACAATATTATGAATCTGAGAACTCCCTCCAACTAAAATATATTTATCAAGCTTGCGATTATATTTATTTTGATAAGAATCAACTATCTCTTTCACTCTAACAATTATAGAATCTAAAAAATAATTAACTTCTTTATCAAGATCAACATCTTGATTTTTAGATAATTCTTTTTTAATTTTTTCTGCTTCAGACCCGCTTACTTTTTTATAGCTAGATATAATTGATGTTAATTTAATCCCTCCTGACTCAAGATTGTAAATCACTCTAACATTACCCCCGTCAACAATACTAATATTTGTAGATCGCGCGCCTATATCAATTAAAACAACCCCGCTTTTATCATTCCCAATTAAAGCACGAACCATGCTAAATGTCTCAACTTCTAATGAGTCTAAACGCAATCCGCATAATTTAGCTATTTGACTATAATTATTTACTGCTTCCTTAAGAACAGCAACAAGTAAAACTTGAGATCCTTGATTGTCTGATATTGGGTTAACAACAACCCAGTCCAAGATCACTTCTGACATTGGCACTGGCACATATTTTTTCGCCTCAAATGAAACAGCTGACGCAATTTCATTTTTCGACATTTTAGGAACATTAATTAACGTAGAAAAACTAAAATAGACAGGTATGGAAAAAAACGCTTGTTTTGTTTTAATTCCGGCTTTTTCAATTACGCTTTTTATTATCTCTGCTACTTCCTCGTTATCCAACTTGTGAATTTTCATATCTAGAGACTCAAACGAATAAATTCCATAATTTTTTAAATTATATCTACTATCACTTTTTTCCAATTCAACCAGTTTAATTGCTGATTCACCAATATCAATTCCTAAATAGTTTTTTTTCTTTTCTTTAAACCAAAACATTTTATGTAATAGAAAAGCAAAATATAAAGATTATCTATCCCTTGCTTCAATTTTGATTATAGCACACAAGGAAATACTTCCCAAAAAAGTTTTCCACAATATATAATATATAATATAAAATATAATTATGATAAATTTTTTTCTCAATTTATTATTTCCTATCCGATGCCTTGGATGCAGGAAAAAACAAGAATTTATTTGTAAAGATTGTCTAAATAAAATTCCAATTAATAATTCTCATACCAAATTTAAAGATTCTTTTTTAAACGGAGTAATCGCCTCAAGCGATTATAATAATCTATTAATCAAACAAGCAATTTTTAAATATAAATATGAATTCGCTAAAGAACTAGCTAAACCATTAGGATTATTAATGGCTAATGCTATGGCACAGCAATTTTATCCACTCACTAACATTTTCCTTGTTCCAATCCCTCTTCATAAAAAACGCCTTCGCTGGCGTGGATTTAATCAAGCAGAATTATTATCCAAAGAAATTAGCCAACAATTAAATTTGCCTATTGCTGATTGTTTAATCCGGACTAAAAATACTTTACCGCAAATGAAAATTAATAACGCGGAAAAAAGACGAGAAAATATTAAAAATGCATTTTCGCTCAATACCGTTCCCAAAGCTAAAATCCGAATACAAGATAAAACAATCATCTTGATAGATGACGTCTGTTCAACTGGAGCCACTCTAGAACAATGCGCTAAAGAATTAAAATCACTACGACCAAAAGAAATCTGGGGATTTGTATTAGCAAGCGGGAATTGACTATAAACTAATAGAATAGTAAAGTAATCATAAAGGAGAGGTGTCTGAGCGGTTTAAAGAGGCACCCTGCTAAGGTGTTGGGCTTCACGGCCTCCAGGGTTCGAATCCCTGCCTCTCCGCCAAAAATCACATAGAAAAAGAAATACTGATTTTAATACTATTAAAATACTATTAAAAAATGACTAGAAGAAAGTTATCAGAAAAAAATATCCGACGAATAACAAAAAGCGGAAACAGCTACGCCATCACTATCCCTATTGAGATAATTAGAAAACTAAAATGGAAAGAAAAGCAAAAAGTGATCGTCAAAAATAAAGGCGAAAACGTGGTAATTAAAGATTGGAAAGAATAAAAAAGTTCGAATCCCATCAGCCCCGCACTTAGTTTATTTTATATAAAAACACTATTAAATATGGCATTTTTTATTTAGCCATGCAATTTATTTTAAATAACATAATGATACCTTTAATTCGTTCTTTTTTCACTGTGATTGGAGGGACAATACCAATTGCCTTTTTAATATTACTATTTTCGAGAAAAGAAAAAGAGAGACTATTATCGCATGCTGAAGAAATAAAACGAACACTACCAATTCAAGAACAATTATTAGAAAGGATATTAGAATTAACCAAACAATCAATTAATCCTCAGGATATTAATAAAGGTATAGATAATTTTTCGAAGTATATCGAATCATATAGTACCGTTGAAGAAGGAAAAAAATTTATAAAATATGCAGAGAGCTATAATCTTATATCAACCGTAGGGAATATTCTAAAGTTAAATAATTACATACCCAAAAACATAGGTGAATATAAAGAAATCTCAAAAGATATTTCTGTCTCTAATGTCAAAAATTAAACAACGCTCAAACAACACCCAATCAAGCCACCTAAACATAAACTGAAAAGAGTCCTCGTGAAGTACTCCACGATACCTCTAAAACAATTTAGAACAAAAAAAACAAGGGCCTACCCTTAAACGAAGGGTAGCCCTTTATTTTTTGGAAAAATTGTCAATCAAATTAAATACTGAATTAAATACTAAGTTAATTTCAATAAAATATTTAATCGATAAAATATTTTGGGATAATGCCTCCTAATATACCGAAAAAATTAAATATGAAAAAACCAGACGACATCATTATAAAGTACAATATTGAGCATTGATCTATACCATCTTTAATTAATATCAAAAATAATAATTCTATTCCAAGCAACACGCTGAAAATCAATGAATTTATTAGCCCTTTTTTAATATATGGAATTAATTCTTTTTCTCTAATAAAAATACCAGAAATAAGTCCTGAAAGAAACAATAATATTAAAATTGAACAGAATCCCGTTATCCAACCACGAAAAAAAATTATAACAAAAATAATAGAAGATAATATAAAATTTTTTAAAAATTTTAAATACATTAATAAGATAAAAATTATTTAACGTCCAAGCGAAAAATCATTTTTTATTTCAAACGTTATTAATATATATTAAGATGAAATTAATACAAAGTCAATAAATAAAAATTGCCTTCTCGGGGGAGAGTTTTTCTCTCCCCGTAAGAAGGCAAAAAATATTAATTTTCGTACCAAAGATAAAGATACATTAAATCATATCCTAACCATTTAGCCTTGCTTCCTATACAAACTCTGACTTGATTTGTGCAAAGTCCATTTGCTGATATGCCGCTTGGATAAGATATGCCAACAACCGATCTGACCCACCATAAAGGAGACCACCATCTAAATTTACTGGGATCTAAATTACGTCCAACAATACAATATTCCAACACAATATCATCACTATCATTACCACATTCACAATTTATTGGAGTTGTTATTCTGTACGGATATGCGGAATACAAATTTCCATTTTTCTTCTCAACAAATTGATTACATTCAACCGCTTTTGATGACGTAGATATACCTAAAATCATCAATACAACTAACAAACAAGCTAATTTCTTCAACATTCTAAAACCTACTTTCTTTCAAAAAATTCTAATTAAAATTCAATAAATAAAACTTCAAATACTACTTAAACAACATTATTAGAATTCATCGCATCCCTCCTTTGATGTTGTTTCATCGTACCATTGTGGTTTGACGAAGTTAGTCCTATGGACATAAAGTCCTAAGGATGGTTAATATTTTGGATTATCTCTTGATATGTATCAGGATAATCCCGCCTCATAATACCCAGCCATCTTGCAGCTTTTGATTTATAAAGATCTTTTGTTACTGCAAAGACCACATCAAAAGCAGCTGCTGGTGTACTAGTTTCCTCTATTAAATCAATAACTTCTTTATCTTCTAAGATATACATACATCTTGCTTTTACCTCTGTTAGGCTTCGCTCTGTATGTTGCGTCATAGCTTAATCCTCCTTATTGTATTTTTAAATAACTACCTATAATATAACGTATATATAACATATCGAATAGCTAATTGTCAATATTGAACCTACGCAACTTTTATTTATTTGTCTATTAATAGACAATCCCAAACTCCCCCAAACTATCCCTTATTTCCACCCAATCAAGAGTTCTGAAATCGTCCCGCAAGCCCCGCCAGTGTTTAGCTGGTGGTTTTTATTTTTTTTAAGATATTTTATATCTAATTTAATTCCTTTTATTTATTTTCAAAATAATAAATAAAATTTCTTTTCTAAAATTTTCCTCTTGACATCAATGTAAAGTATACTTTACAATAGGTAATATATACCTAACATAAAAAAATGACATATAAAACATTCAAAAAAATCAAAATCTTAATCACATCTTTTGTTGCGGCAACAGTAGCTATTGCTGTTGTATATAACAATATGGCTTTATCTTTGGCTGGAGTTATAATAGGACTTCTTTTCCTAACATTAGTTAAAAGAAAAACAAAAGCTGTATTAACTGATGAAAGAATCCATAAGATCAGTAATCAAGCAGCCAAAATAACATATATAATTTTAACTTCCCTTACTGGTTTTCTTTCTATTATATATATTCTTGATAACAGAAGAACCGGAAATATTAATGCTGAGATGCTTGGAATAACTTTAAGCTATATCACTTTGTTTAGCTTAGCTTTATATTCCATCTCATATAAATATTACAGCAAAAAATATGGCGATGACGAACAAAATTAAAATCTATCGGGCGATGAAAAATATGACACAAGAAGATTTGGCAGAAAAGGTCGGTGTCACTCGCCAAACTATTATTGCTATTGAAAAAGGAAACTATTCCCCTTCATTAGAATTAACTTTCAAGATTGCTAAAGTTTTCAACAAGCAAATTGAAAGCATCTTTAAATATGAATAAAAATATATTTTTTTACATTTCCAGCATCGGCATTCTTCTTTTTCTTTTTATTTTTCTAGTCACCTGCAGTTGGATCGGCTATGGCGTAAGAGAACAATGTTCTATCGCTCAAACAAAATACCAGGGAGATTGCGTTGAAGCATTAATGCAATCTTTTGAAAAAGAACAAAATAACAGCGTTGTTTGGGCTTTGGGACAATTAGGCGATAACCGCGCCTTACCTCTTTTGCAAAGCTATTATACTGGAGAGATTAAAAAAACCAAAGAAAAATGGGACGAAGGCCTAAGCCAGTATGAATTGAAAAAAGCCATCAAGCTTTTGGACGGCGGATTTAACGCTTCAGCAATTATCTGGCGTTGAAATTATTGTTAAATTAGGTTAGAATAATATTCACAGGAGAGGTCGCATAGAGGACTAGTGCGGCTGTCTTGAAAACAGCTGTCGTTGAAAGACGACCGGGGGTTCGAATCCCTCCCTCTCCGCCGATGCCAAACAAAATAGAGTGGGCTGTGCCCGAATATAATTATTATAAAAAAACTAAATCCTGGTTTACTATTGCCGGAATAATATTTATAATTCTTTTACTTTGGTCGATATGGACTAAAAATGTTTTGTTTGTTATGTTTATTGTGCTAAGTTATTTTTTAATAATTATCTTTGCATTAAAAAAACCAAAAATCGCTTATATCTCCATCCAACCGAAAGGAATAAATATTAATGCAAATTTTTATGATTTTGACAAATTAAAATCTTTTTGGATATTTTATACTCCGACAGGAATAAAAGAAATCAGCTTGCAATGCAAAAAAAAGACAATACCATATATAAGAATCCCATTAGGAGATCAAAATCCAGTTAGGATTAGAAAATTTCTTATAAAATATATTCCTGAAGATAAACAAGAAGAATCATTAATTGATAATTTATTTAGAAGTTTAAAATTTTAAAATGTCCCTATGGCTCAACGGATAGAGCGTAGCCTTGCGGAGGCTGAGATTGAGGTTCGATTCCTCATAGGGACACATATTAATTGAGGTTCTCACCCTTCGGGTGACCACCCGCGAGGGTGGGATTCCTCATAGGGACACATATTATAATAGGAACATAATTATGAAAAACAAAAATATAATCGCCATTGTTGCGATAATAATTGCTTTATTGTTCCCTATATATTTCATTACTGAATCTAATAAATCTGAAAATCTTGTTTGTTTTTCAAAAAAATGCATTCAAGTAGAAATAGCAGATACGCATGAAAAAAGACAACGCGGTTTAATGTTTAGGAATGAACTTGCAGAAGATAAAGGAATGCTTTTTATTTTTGAAACTACGAAAGTATATTCTTTTTGGATGAAAAATACATATATTCCATTAGATATTATTTGGATTGATGAAAATTTGCAAATTGTTCATATAGAAAACGCAACTCCATGTTTAACAGAAAACTGCATTTCTTATAGCCCGAACGCTCCAGCTAAATATGTTGTAGAAGCAAACTCTGGATTTTCTGAAAAAAATAATATCCGCGCTGGAGATACTGTGAAAATTAATCTAAAATGATCACTCTATCAACTAAAATAGAACAGCTTAAAAGAGTCGGTCCAGAATATTTAAGAAAATTACGAAAAGTCGGCATTAAAACTATTGGCGACCTTCTTTATTATTTTCCATATCGTTACGACGATTACAGCCAAATAATTCCAATAGAAAATCTTCAAATCGGAGAGGTATCGACAATCCAAGGAAAAGTATTGGAAATTAATAACATACGAACGTGGAAAAGAAAAATGAACATTACGGAAGCAATTGTTCAAGATGACAGCGGAGCCATTCGCGCAGTATGGTTCAACCAGCCATATCTTGCCCAAACAATCAAACAAGATTGCGTTATTAATCTATCTGGAAAAATAAGCTTATCTAAGAAAAATATTTGTTTTTCCAATCCAACTTACGAAATAATTCATAATGACGATTTCACTCACACCGGAAGATTGATTCCAATCTATCATGAAACACAAGGTTTGAGTTCGCGTTATCTACGATATCTTATCAAACCATATCTATATTTAACTAACGAAATTAATGATTTCTTGCCATTACAAATTAGAAATGAATTTAATTTAATAGACTTAAATACAGCCATAAATCAAATTCATTTTCCTAACAATCTAAATACAGCTAAATCAGCTAAAGAACGATTAGCTTTTGACGAATTACTTCTTATCCAATTAACAATACTAAAACAAAAACAAAACTTATCTAAACAAAAAGCAATACCAATATCTTTCAATAAAGAGCTTATTAAAAAATTTGTTAAAAATCTACCATTTAAACTAACAAACGATCAGCGAATTTCCGCATGGGAAATTTTTCAAGATATATCAAAAAACGAGCCAATGAATCGCCTACTCAACGGCGACGTAGGATCAGGAAAAACAATAATAGCAATCATGACCGCGCTTGAAACAGCTAAAGCAGGATATCAAACAGCTATAATGGCTCCTACTGAAATTTTAGCCAAACAACATTTTAATACCTTTACTAAAACTTTAAAAAATACAAAAGTAAAAACATGCTTACTCACCGGATCTAGCTCTAATAAAGAAAAAATCAAACAAGAAATCTCTGATGGGAAAATAGATATAATAATAGGCACTCATGCCATTATACAAAAAAATTTGGATTTCAAAAATTTAGCAATATCTATTGTTGACGAACAACACCGATTTGGCGTAAGGCAACGAGCCGCTCTCCAAAACAGTTTAAAAGCTATTCCTCATTTACTTTCTATGACTGCCACGCCAATACCAAGAACTCTGACCCTTACTATTTATGGCGACCTTAATATTTCTATGTTAAAACAAATGCCAAAAGGACGACAAAAAATTATTACTAAAATTATTACTCCAAATAACAGACAAAATGCTTATAATTTTATAAAAGAACAAATTAAGCAAAAAAAACAAGTCTTTGTTGTCTGTCCTTTAATTGAAGAATCTGAAAATGAAATAATGGCAGAAGTTAAATCTGTTACTCAGGAATATAAAAAACTTTCTGAAAAAATATTTCCAAAATTCAAAATTTCTATGTTGCATGGCCGGCTAAAACCAAAAGAAAAAGAAAAAATTATGAAAGATTTTGAAAATAAAAAAATAGATATGCTGGTATCAACATCTGTTATTGAAGTTGGGATTGATATCCCGAATGCTACTGTAATGATGATTGAAGGGGCGGATCGCTTTGGGCTTGCTCAGATTCACCAAATACGCGGCCGTATCGGCAGAGGAGAAAATAAATCATATTGTTTTCTTTTTACTGAATCAACTTCAAAAAAAACGCGCCAACGGCTCAAGGCTATTCTAACTTGTAAAAATGGGTTTGAATTAGCTGAAAAAGATCTTGAAATTCGCGGACCAGGAGATTTTTTAGGATCTAGACAATGGGGAATCCCAGATTTAACTATGGCTTCTTTAAATGATTTAGAATTAATCAAACAATCCAGACAAGCCGCACTTAAAATTATATCTAATAATTTATTTAATAATGATTTAAAAAATGAGGTCAAAAAGTTTAAACACTCAACACACCTTGAATAATTTTATCATATATGCTATAATCTTTTTGAGGGAAATAGAGTTTTTTAATAATCAAATCTTTATAGGGGAAAGAAATGAAAGCAAAAAATAGTCAACAAAAAATAAAAAAAGGGGCTATTATAAAATTGAAAAAAGAAGAATTAAGATTAGAAAAAAAAATCAGAATCCTGCAAAACAGAAATAACAATGATTGGGAAGAAGTTGCAGGAATACTTCTAAAGATTCTTTTAAAAAATTTAAATCGAATTAAAATTCTGCTAGATAATGGATTAAATAATTATGGAATCTGTGAAGATTGCGGTTGTAAAATACCCGAAGAAAGACTGAGATATAATCCATCGATGCCAAAATGCATAAATTGTGCTGCTATTCACGAACAACAGGAGAAAAAAAAATACGATTTTCTCTGCGCAAGCTTATCATAATATTATATAATAATAAATTCTCCTCTATTTTCCTCAAACAAAATAGCGCCGAGACATATGTCCGGCGCTTTTTCTATTAATCTTTAGGCGTTACCCAAAATCCCAATCTTTTATTTATCATTAATCTTGTTTGCGCTTCCAATCCAGGAACCGCCCCAAAAATCAAAATAGTAATAGGCACTAAAATCCATTGAATTATCATACTAATCTTTTTAATCGGCTTTTGATTCTTAGGCCTTTTTGGCAGAAGCAAAGCGCTGTAAATTGCTGAACCAACTAAACCAATCATTGCTATTGTCATTAAAAAACGAGTTACTCTAGGCAAATTATACGATAAAATCATTCTATTAAATTTTTGTCCGCCTAAATATAAAGGAAGCCAACCTAAAAGAAAAATCATAAGCGCATTAGTTGACCATGACCAAAATCCTTCTATTTGAACCCACGTCCAATGAATTATTTTTTTCCAAGAAATTTTTTCCTCATTAGAAATCCTATTTTTATAAAATCCAAACAATAAATAAGGAACATTCTCAACTCCCCAGCCCCATCTCCTTTGTTGTTTATAAACATTAACTGCTGTTTTCCAAAAAGTAGAAGCTAAATTAGCATCCATAGATACTGGATAGTTTAATGGAATTGCTCGATAATCACCATTATAATAAAGTAAACATTGCCAGAATATTCGCGAATCCTCTGAAACAATATTTGTTTGCCAAAAATCAACATCAACAAGCGCTTTCAAACTAATTGATTGTGATGAAAAAGTGGAAAGACGCTCTGGCCTCTGTTGTTGCATCATCTGCCAAAAAGTTCCTGATGTCGCGACTATGCGAGATACACAAGGTGCTTCCCATATATTATTATTAAAAACTGGCACTGGTTGATAGCTGGAACGAAACGGTTTTTTAGCATTCAAAAAATGATAAGTCACGCATGTAAAATATTGTTGATAAATCCGCGTATCTACGTCAAAACACGAAACAATAACTTTTTCATAAGGAATTTTTAATTTATCAATAATTTCTCTTTTAGCACGTTTAGCTGCCCAAGATGCATTTGATGATTTACCTATTATTTCACCTTCAATATTTTTCGGATGAGAAACAATTAAAAATTTATAAAAATAACTACCAAAATCTTTTTCAATTTCTCGAGCAATAATTTCTGCTGATTCTCCAACTCTTTGTTCTATTCCTAAAACAACAATCATTTTATCTTTAGGATAAGATGAATTAATCAACGACTGGAAAGCCGGACGAATTACATTAATTGATTCTGTCGCCATCGGCATAATAATCAGATGATAAATATCCTGCCAATTTTTATCCTTAACAGATTCCACTTTCTTCATCCAATCTATTGCAATATTTTTTCTCATCTTGCGATAACTAATCCTTAAATATATTAAAAGATAAAGAGTTTTCAACAACCAATACACATCAAAAGCAATAATAAAAAAAGCTATCCAAACCGGTTTAGCCCAGGAAAGAAAAATAACGCCTATAAGCGTTAACCAAGCTAAGCAACCAGGCAGTATCTCAAAAGCCCGATAGATTATTCGTTCTTTCGGGCTTTTTAAATCGCTTGCTTGTCCTGTTTTTAAATAATATTTTTCATCTAAAGACATATTTCTTGGCAGGGCATCGTTGGCTATGTTCGGACCGAGATTCAACGATATGATGGGTATGTTTGTGTGCCGGATTTAAGCCCATGCTTTTAATTTATCATATTTTACCCTATTCTTCAACTCGTTTTTGGTTTGGTTTTAAAAGAAAAATCCTCGGAAATCAAAATTGATTTCCGAGGATAAGGTTAAAAGTTTTAAGTTAAAAGATTAAATAAAAGAAAACTGCTGGCGGGAACGCAAGCCATCATTAGAAAGCTCGGGATGACACCTATCGACCCACATCTTGCCACCGCACCAGCTGACATCCGGAAAATTGCCATCAGAATCACGCGAACCCGAACAAAGTGTAATATTATTGATATCAAGATGTCCGCCAGTTCGTCCAATTCGTAAGAAATAATCTAACTCCATTATCAATCTCTGTTTCAAGGTATTTCCTATAACCCCTTTTTTTCCTAACTCATTAGCAGATAAGTTTTTTAATTCCTCGTCTGCTTCCTGTCGGGCTCTAAACAACCCAACATAGATTCCTTTTGATGTTCTATCTGGCTTAAGAACATCATTTAAGCTTTTTTCTGTCCATTTCCAGCAATTATATAGTTCATTACTTCTTTCGTAAGCTACTTGCTCTGTCACTTCTCCTAGGGTGATAATATGCCGAGAAAAATCTCCATGCGGTTTTGGAATTACGATATCGCCGAATGTCGGTTGAATGCTAAATTGATATTTATAAAATTCATACCAATAACTCAATATTTGATCCGGATTAAATTGATTTAATCTTTTGACCGCTTGTCTTATAGACATAGCCAATCTCCTTTATATAATGTTAATAAAAAGAACGTATTTTAACTTGTTTGTATTATATCATAATTGGAGAGCTTGTCAAATCCTATTATATGCAAAAAGTTCTAACCGTCCACGTCCTCTATTAAAAATAACCGCATGGATAGGCGGTTATTTTGCTTGACAAGTTATTTTTAATTTGATATATTCTAAAATAGAATACATATGAAAAACACCTCTACTAGTTTTGTCTTTTAGCGGTGTTTTTCTTTTTTATATTCCAATTTATTCCTCAAATTATCCATAAATATAATTTTCTCCTTTGCTGTCTTTTTTAACAATATAGAACATGTTTTTACATAAGGACTCATTACGCATTCCAATTTACTGCTTTTATATAAATATTTTACTAATGAATAAAAATCACCATCACTGCTAATAATTAACGCTTTATCATATTTTCTATAATCAATCATTGTTTGTAAAACTAAATCGGCATCAATATTACCCTTAACTTCTCCTTTGCTATCAGGCAAAGTCGGTTTGAAAATCAAAATATAATCAATTTCTTGCAAAAAAGAATACAAATCTTGGTTGGATGGAATATATCCAATAAATAGATATGCTTTAAATACATGGTATTTTTCTTTAAGATAAATTCTAAATTTCTTATAATCCAATTTCCACCCTAAACTTAATATGCCTAAATTAAGATTCTGACTATCTATAAAAGCATAATTATTTTCATTCTTATTCATATTTATTATTATATCAAAATGCTTTAAAAAATTCTAACCGTCCACGTCCCCTATTGAAAATAACCGCATGAATAGGCGGTTATTTTGCTGTCCCGACATTCGTCAGGACTAATATTTATAACCAAATTAAAATTTGGATAAATAATAGCAGCCCCAAGGAGAATCGAACTCCTGTTGCCAGGATGAAAACCTGGTGTCCTAACCACTAGACGATGGGGCCATATATTTATCTATAAACTTTAAAACTATTTTCTAACCTTATAAATAAATTTTCTTTTTTGAAAGATTTCTTTTTTAATTCTATTTCCCTTTTTCTCGCATCAACTTTACTCAAAAATGCTTCATAATATATTAATTTATATAGAACTTTATATTTGATTGATTTCGTCCTGCCTTGATTATGCTCTTTAAATCTTTTTCTTAAATCTTCAGTATGGCCAATATAAGTTGAAAAATCTTTTTGACTTTGTATTAGATAAACATAATACATAATAATATTAGGATGCCACCCTCACGGGTGGTCGCCCGTAGGGCGAAAAACCTGGTGTCCTAACCACTAGACGATGGGGCCATACTTGCATTATCTTACAATTATATATATTATTTGTAAAGATGAATATCTTAGCCATTGAAACATCATGCGATGACACTGGAGTGGCTGTCATAAAAAAAACCAATAACGACATTTCTCTATTATCAAATGTCGTTTCTTCTCAAATTAAAGTACACCAGCCATATGGTGGAGTTGTGCCTAATTTAGCTGCGCGCGCTCATCTTAAAAATATTAAACTCTGTTTAGAAAAATCTCTAAAACAAGCTGATAACATAAATATTGACTTAATAGCTGTAACAAAAGGTCCAGGTCTAATTCCATGTTTGCAAATCGGTGTAAGTTTTGCCAAAGCCATAGCTTATGCATGGCAAAAACCAATTATAGGTATTAATCATATTGAAGGACATATTTATGCTAATTGGCTATCTAATAATAAAATAAAATTTCCAGTATTGTGTTTGGTTGTATCTGGCGGACATACTCAACTTGTTTTAATGAAGGATCATGGCAAATACCAATTACTCGGACAAACACGCGATGACGCAGCTGGAGAAGCCTTTGACAAAGTAGCTAAACTTTTAAAACTTGGATATCCAGGCGGACCAATTATTTCTCAAAGAGCAGAAAAGGGAGAAAAAATAATCAAGCTTCCACGCCCGATGATATACGACAAAAATTTTGATTTCTCTTTTTCTGGATTAAAAACCGCTGTATTGTATGAAATAAAAAAGAAAAAGAAATTAACAACTAAATATGTTAATGATATGTCCTCTTCTTTTCAACAAGCAGTTATTGATGTCTTGATTCATAAAACAATTAAAGCGGCTGAAAAATATAATCCTAAAACAATTCTATTAGCTGGCGGAGTAATTGCTAATAAAGAGCTACGAAAACAAATTCAAGAAAGAATATCTAATATAGAAGTTAAAACTCCAGAAATTAAATTTTGTACTGATAACGCGGCAATGATTGCTGTAGCAGCTTGTTTTAACAAAAAAAATCAGCATTGGTCTAAACTCAATGCTGATTCTAATTTAAAACTTGATATATAGCTTTTTAATTTTTCACTTTCACTTGAAAAAAATGTTTATTTAATGCTAATATAGTATTAATTATTCAAGCATCATATCAAATTTTATTCTGTATATGTCAAAAAAATCATCAAACGCTTACGATCCTAAAGAAAACGAAAACAAAATATACGAACAATGGGAAAAGGCAGGGCTTTTTAAACCTGATGCTAAAAAAAAGAAAACCTATTCTATTGTTATTCCTCCTCCAAATGTAACTGGGGAATTACACATGGGACACGCCTTAAACGCTTTTATCCAAGATATTTTAACTCGCCATAAAAGAATGTCTGGCTTTCAAACTTTATGGATACCAGGTACTGATCATGCTGGCATTGCCACTCAAAACGTAGTTGAAAAAAAATTAAAAAAACAAGGGCTCTCAAGACACGACTTAGGAAGGGAAAAATTTCTAAAAGAGGTTTGGGCGTGGAAAAAAGAATATGGCAATAAAATTTTAACTCAGTTAAAAAGATTAGGAGCTTCTTGCGATTGGTCCAGAACCAAATTTACTATGGATTCAGATTATCAAGAGGCGGTTAAAACTGCTTTTGTAAAATATTATAAAAAAGGATGGATCTATCAAGGCAAAAGAGTAATAAATTGGTGCACCAGATGTCAAACTAGTTTATCCGATTTAGAATTAGAATACAAAGAAGAAAAAGGGAAACTTTGGTATATAAAATATGGGAAAATCACTGTTGCTACCACACGACCAGAAACTATGCTGGGAGACACAGCTGTTGCTGTTAATCCAAAAGATGAAAGATATAAAAACTTAATAGGAACGAAAATTATTCTTCCTTTGATAAATAGAGAAATTCCAATAATAGCTGATAGACTAATTGATATTGAATTTGGAACTGGCGCTGTTAAAGTAACACCTGCGCATTCTATGGTTGATGCTGAAATCGGATTAAAACACAAATTGAAAATAATTCAGGTAATTGATGAAAGAGGCAAGATGACTAAAGAAGCCAAACAATATGCTGGCTTGAATGTTCTAGAAGCCAGAGAAAAAATAATTGAAGAATTAGATAAACAAAATCTGATTGAAAAAATTGAAGATTATTCTCACCAAATTCCCCATTGCTATCGTTGCGACAGAACAGTAGAACCGCTTTTAAGCCAACAATGGTTTGTTAAAATGGATGAATTGGCTAAAAAAGCCATAAAAGAAGTAAAAAGCGGAAAAGTTAAATTCCATCCTAAGCGCTGGGAAAAAGTATATTTTGACTGGTTAAAAAATATCCGAGACTGGTGTATTTCCAGACAAATTTGGTGGGGACATCAACTACCGGTTTGGGAGCATAAAGGAAAATATATTGTTTCTTTAAAAAAACCAAAGCAAGGAGAACAAATTCCAGATGTTTTAGATACATGGTTTTCTTCAGCTTTATGGCCTTTTGCCACTTTAGGCTGGCCAAAAAAAACAACAGATTTAAAAAAATTCTATCCGACCAATACATTAAGCACTGCTCGTGACATTATCAATCTATGGGTTACCAGAATGATTTTCTCCGGACTTGAATTCACTAACAAAAAACCATTTAACGATGTTATTATTCATGCCACAATCTTAACCAAGGATGGAAAAAGAATGAGTAAATCATTAGGCACTGGAATTGACCCAATACAATTAGTGGAAAAATACGGAGCTGATGCAACAAGATTCGGATTAATTTATCAATCTTTAGGCGGACAAGATATCCATTTTTCTGAAGAAAATATTGCCATGGGCAAGAAATTCGCCAACAAAATTTGGAATGCTTCAAAATTCGTAGAAATGAAAAGCAAGTCAACTAAACTACCTAAGAAATTAACTCCAGCAGATAAAAAGATTATTCAACAATTAAATAAAACTATCAAAGCTACAAACAAAGAATTAAAAGAATTTCGTTTTGGTCAGACTGCTCATATTCTATATGATTTCTTTTGGCATGATTTCTGCGACACATACATTGAAGAATCTAAAAATCAAAAAACTAACGTTCTTGGATATGTTCTTATTGATTCCTTAAAACTTCTCCATCCATTTATGCCATTTGTCACAGAATCTATTTACCAAAAACTTTCATTTAAAGATAATAAATATTTAACAACAGCAAGCTGGCCAAAATAGCACTATGAACTTTATCTTCTACATTATTCTCGGTTTTATCCCAGGTTTTTTTTGGCTTCTTTTCTATCTTAAGAAAGATAAAAATCCAGAGCCAAAATTAATGATCTTAAAAATATTTATCTGGGGAATATTAATAGCTCCTTTAATAGTTATTATTGAAATATTTTTAGTCTGGATCTTAATGCCATCATCCAATCCTATTTCTATTTTATTCGGACAATACAAGACAGGAATTTTAAGAACGATCTTAATTGCGACTTTTATTCCAGCAATTACTGAAGAATATTTCAAATATGCTGTTGTAAAAATTAAAATCATAAAACATTCTGTGTTTGATGAGCCAACAGATGCTATGATATACTGCATTGTAAGCGGTCTCGGCTTTGCCACTATAGAAAATCTACTTGCCTTATTTAATTTTCCAAACGCCTCATTTAGAGAAATACTTGGGATAATAAGCTTTAGATTTTTAGGAGCAACTCTTTTACACGCTTTAGCATCAGCAACAGTTGGATACTGGTTAGCAATGAGCTTATTACATTTAAAAGAAAGAAAGAAATTAATTATTAAAGGATTAGTTCTTGCCATGATTTTTCATGGATGCTATAATTATCTTATATCCTTAATATCTACTAAAATTCCGTTAGCGCAACAATACCCAATAATAATACTTATCGCTATTTTACTTATAGGAATATCATTTTATGTTTCTGACGGATTTGAAAAATTAAAAAAACAACAATCTATTTGCAAAATATAATTTTTAATCTAAAAATATGCCTAAAAAAACATTAACATTTCTAGAAAAATTAACCGGGAATAACTATGAAGACGAAGAAGAAATGATAGAAGAAGTAACAGAAGAGCAAGAAGAAAAAATAGAAGAAGAAATAGAAAAAGTTGAGCCAGCTCCTGTTGAGCCAACACCAGCACCTGTTGATCCAGCTCCTATTGAAAAAGAAAAAGAAGATTTGATAGCAGAATCAGAAGGACAATTAACTATTGATGTATATCAAAATTCAAATGAAGTGATTATAAAATCAACTATTGCTGGCGTAGAACCTAATGGAATAGATATCAATATTGCTAATGATATGATTACCATAAAAGGGATCCGAGAAAAAGACGAAAATATTGAAGAAGAAAATTATTATTATCAAGAATGCTATTGGGGCCCTTTCTCCCGTTCAATTATTCTGCCAGTAGATGTTGAATCAGATAATGCCAAAGCCACAATGAAAAATGGAATTTTAACTATTAAATTACCAAAAGCAGAAAGAATAAAAACAAAGAAAATTGAGATTGAAACAGAATAAATATACTTTAGATTTTGAATTTAGACAAAGCCCCGGATGTTCGGGGTTTTATTTAACTAAATGAAAAAAATAATAACTTATTTTTTAATAATATTATTCATTGCCTTAATCGGTTCAATTTTTTCTATCCAATTAATTAATTCCAACAAAATATGCCAAGGCATTAAAATAGCAAACATTAACATAGGAGGCAAAACATCAGAACAAGCACAAGAAATTATAGAAAAAGAATTTAATAATTTGCTTGAAAAAGATTTAGTTTTTAACTATCAAAATTCTAATATTGTCTCGTCAGTAAAATTAACAGACCTCGGATTTCAAATAAATTATCAAAAAACTATTGATCAAGCATCTAATATAAAGAAAACAAAAGAACAGATTTTATCGCTATTTAATAAATACAATTTTGATATTATATATGATTTCGACCAAAATCAATTTAAGGACCAAATTGCAAATACGTTTAAAGATATAGAAAAATCTCCTCAAAACGCAATTTTGATTTTTGATGAACAGGCTGACGAGTTTATACTGCAAAAATCAACAGAAGGTATAATAATTGATAAGGAAAAATTATTTACTGACTTATCTGAAATAATAAGATCTTTATCAAACAATCCGATTGATTTAAAAATTATTCTTAAATCCCCTTCTATAATTGACAATGAAACAGATTTAGCAAAACAAAAAGCGCAAAAAATAGCAGACGCCCATCCATTTAAAGTCAAATTTGAAGATAAAATATGGACTATAAAAAAATCAGAACTTGTATCATGGATTAATTTTGAACCGACAATACAAGGCAATTCAGATAACTATATTTTAGGAGCATTTTTAGATAGAGATAAAATTAAAAGTTATTTAACTAAAATTGCATGGGCCACAAATCAGCCTGTTCTTAATGCTGAATTGAAAATTGAAGACAATCGCGCCATTGTTTTTTCCATACCACAGCAGGGCTATGGCGTACAAATAGATAAAACAACAGATCTACTAATGCAAAATATTTTAGCGGAAATACCAATTAAAGAAATAGAAATGTCCGTTGGAATAACACATCCTGAAAATACTCTATCCGAAACAAATGATCTTGGAATTAATATTTTAATAGGGCAAGGCACAAGCGATTTTTCCGGATCGCCTAATAATAGAATCCATAATATTAAAACAGGAGCAAAAAAATTCAACGGCTTAATTTTAGCACCTAATGAAGAATTTTCTTTTAATAATTTATTAGAAGGAAGCGAAGCAGAACAGGGATTTCTGCCAGAATTAGTTATTAAAAACGGAGAGCTTATTTCCGAATACGGCGGAGGTCTTTGTCAGGTATCTACAACTCTTTTTCGCGCGGCAGTTAATACTGGATTAAAAATAACTGAAAGAAAACCGCATGCTTTTCCAATAAGCTATTATGCTCCGCATGGTTTTGATGCCACTGTTTATGATCCAAAACCAGATTTCAGATTTATTAACGATACTCCTGCTCATATCTTAATTCAGTCAATAATTGAAGGAAACAAATTATCTTTTAAATTCTATGGAACTGATAGCGGACGGAAAACAAAAATTATCGGACCAACGATTTTAGAACAAAATCAAAACGGCTCAATGAAAACCATTTTGACTCAAGAAATTTATCAAGACGGAATCTTAGTCCGAAGTGAGAACTTTATTTCTGACTACGTCCCTCCATTTAAATAATATTTTGTGCGGACGGTGGGAGTTCCACCCTAACGGGTGGTCACCCGCGAGGGTGAGAACACACTTAACTTGTGCGGACGGTGGGAGTTGAACCCACACGAGTTTCCTCGCCAGGTCCTAAACCTGGCGCGTATGCCAATTTCGCCACGTCCGCGCTTTTTTAATATACCATTTTTTCTCTGAAAAATCAACAAATATCCTTGACATTTTCTTTCCTACGTGTTATTCTACATTATAAGAACTTTAAAAATTTAATAACTTATAAACCTTAAAAAGGAGAATTAAGATGTCGTATGCACTTTATTTTATATCATTCATAGAAATCGTGTTTATCATAGTAATCATATTGCCATTAACAATTTATTTTTTTGGCAAAAAAGATTTCTTTTTCACGATAATAAAGGAAAAAACAGCTAAAGCATTAATGAGGTTCGGAAAACTTCATCGAATCTTAGGATATAAAGAAGATGATGATGGATATTTGATCGAAGAAAAAAATATCATAAAAAAATGGTTAAATAAAAATACTGGAGGACTGCATTGGATTGGTATCCCTGGAATAAATAAAATATATAAATTTAAAAGAGGAGGACTATCTTATAAACAGGTTCCAAATGAAAAAGGACAAATTGTCCCAAAATTCAAAGAAGAGGAAGAAAAAGAATACGACTGTATATCTTTGAAGGACAATCTATATTACGCCATAATTCAGAATGCCGAAACTAGCGATATGGTTCCAGTAAATATCCATTTTCAATTGACTTTCAGAATAGTAAATGTTCGAAAAGCACTATTTGAAGTAGAGGATTGGGTTGAAATGTCTCTTAACCAATTCAAGCCAATCCTTAGGGATTGGATTGCCACAAAAAAAATAGAAGATTTAATTGGAGCTCCCGGAAAAACAAACGGAAAAGAAATAATAAAAAAGATAGGAGAAGAAGCAAAAGAAGTGATAGATAAGTCTGATATTAACAAACGATTATATAAAAATTATGGAATAGAACTTGACAAAGAAGGATATGGAATAGCATTGATAGACCCCTCTGGAACACGTGGCGAAAAATACATGGAAGAATTAACAAAAGAATGGGCAGCCACAAAAGAGGCTGGAAGAATGCGAATTGTATATGATGAGCTAAAAAAGAGTGGGACCGTTGGACAATTTGCTCGTTTCTTGGAAGCATTAGAAAAAACAAGCGAAAATCCAAACAAAACAATAATTTTCCCTCTCGGAAGCATACAAGATATGCTCAGAGGATG
Source organism: Patescibacteria group bacterium (assembly GCA_042571625.1). GTDB lineage: Bacteria > Patescibacteriota > Minisyncoccia > Portnoybacterales > UBA2143 > JBHPFQ01. The sequence continues at coordinate 23,631 of JBHPFQ010000004.1, forward strand.
GACAGGATTATCCATGGAAAAGGAGAAATAATGAAAAGGATAGAAGAAGGAAAAAAAGATTTGATACCGCGCCCTAATTCAGAATTATCAAAAGATGTCAGAAAAATTAAATCATCTGACGAAGAGAAAGAAATTGATATAGAGATAGAAGATATAATAGATGAGAAAGATAAAGATTTGATACCGCGCCCTACTAATTCAGAATTATCAAAAGATGTCAGAAAAATTAAATCATCTGACGAAGGAATTATTGATGTAGAAATAGAAGATATAGATAAAGAACCAACAAGCTCTGGACCAACAGGACCGAATATTCCAAATGAACCAGATGAACCAGATGAACCAGATGAACCAGATGAACCAGAAAAAAATAAATGGTGGAAAATAGCAATATGGATATTATTAGGAATTATAGGAATATTATTATTTATTCTATTATTCCAATATTTATCAAGATTGCCAATTAAAAATTTATTTAATAGAAAAGGATCTATATGGCTATGGATAGGAATTCCATCTTCTATTATTGCTATATTCGCTACTATTATAGCTATAGCATCGCTAAAATTACCGAAAATTCCTAATGCAGGAGGCAATGCAAAAACAATATTCCGCATAATTGGAGTATACTCTGCTTACCTCTCTCTAATTCTTTATGTTTTACCAGAAATAGCACCGTTTATTTCATTGCAAATATTCCAAAGCCAATTCTTCTGGCCAATACACGCAATTTTCTTAATTGTCATTCCTGTTCTATTATGGAAGCTCACAACATTCGGATGGATAGTAGAAATAGCAATAATAGTTTCGTTTATATTTATGATATACTGCATTGCCAGACCAGACTTTGCTCATCAAAAAATAACAGAATTCTCAAAAATTCACACGGCAGGAAAAATTCAAAAAATTATTGCAAACAATGAAGAAGCAAAGATGTATACTACGCTAAAAAAAGTTAAAGAAATAGAAAAACGTATTGCTAATGATCCTAATAACCCGATAATCTTGAAAGCTGAAGATGAAATAACATTGCAAAATATGGCATCTATGTATTCTCCTCCCGAAAAACTCCGCCCAGGGACTGTTTTGTCAGAAAAAACTATAAAAATACCTGCTAATAAAAAAATTGATACAGATGTTGTTGTTTTTGAGAATCAAATAGCAAAAGGAATATCTTGTCTTATAACACAGCAAGGAAAAATTCAAACATATTGGTTTGTAAATGGAAGCGGTAAAGATATTAAAATCAATACTCGCGAGCATATCATAAACCTCAATGCTTGGGGTAAGATAGAATTAGAAGGAGGCAAAAAACCAACGACTGTAAAAATTCAAATAATTTACACAGGTAAAAAACCTAAAAAATCATAAACAAACATAAACCGGGAGAGACAAATGTCTTTCCCGGTTTTTCTATATAGCTTATATAGCTAATCAAGATTAACTAATTTCAAAAAGTCCAAGCAATACCGTATTTATTATTGCATAAGCAAGCACAGCAATAATCAAACCTACAACTGCTCCTGTTGCCACCTTTCTAGCGCTTCCCTGTTTTGTGTCATCGCCAGTAGCTGTCATATATGTGAACCCAGCCCATATTATTAATATAGTGCAAATCAAAACCAAAAGCCCAAGACCCCAATTAATAGTGTTCCTCAGAACATCCTCAATCACGATATCATCTATATCGCCTGAAATAATCTTTGTTTCCGCGGCTAAAGCAACTGGAGCTACAAGACAAACTAAAGTTAAAACCAATACTGCTGATGATAAAAACTTGATAAATTTTTTATTTTTTATTATTTTCATATTTCACCTCCCTTCATTTTTAATTTTTATTTTTAACATATTTTTCGACCTTATATTATGTTATATTTAATATTTCTTTTATAGCAGTTAAAAACGCATAAGACATTATAACAATAATAAACCCAATTATAGCCCATTTTATTGTTGCTTTTGCTTCCTTAATCTTACTTTCATCACCAGCAGAAATTATATACTGAAATCCTCCATAAATTATTATTACCACTGATAACAATACAATAATGCTTAATAACCATTCAATAATGCTTTCAAAAAGCTGTTCAAAAGTATCCCATCCAGTAGGATTTTCAAGCTGTCCGCCAGACGCACTAGTTCCTCCAGCTGTTGGTATTGATCCGCTTGTTCCTCCAGCTTGCGCCATAACCACGCCATAAACTCCAAACACCATTACGCATATTAGACTGATACAAATAATTGTTTTTGTCATAATTTTATGGACACGGCGGAAACTTATTCCACGCCCCAATAATTCCCTCAAATGTCTTTCCTCCTAATGTATTTATTATTGTACCAATAATCAGCCAACTGCAAAAGATGATAACTAATCCAATTATTGTATTTGTAAAAATTTTCTTTGAAATCAAAACTTTCTTTTGATCGCCTCCAGCAGTAATCAACACAACTCCTGATATTACAAACAATAGAACAGAACCAGGTATTGCTATTTGGAAAATAATAAAATCAATAACATTATCAAATAACTGCCAAAGGTGACAAAGCTTACAAGGATTCCCAGCTTCTCCGCACGGCACTAATCCTGCGAAAACGCTCACGGATATTGAACATCCAATTATTATCAAACAAATAACTAATAAAATTTTAAAATACTTTTTCATTATTGCGTCTTCATTAAAATATTAATCTTATCCGCGGCTTGAATAAGCGCCTCGTCAATTTTCAATTGCCCATTTATTACTAATTGTATCATATCTGATAGGTATTGTTCAATAAGAATATTATCAACTTGATACCACGAATAAGCTGTAAGAGACTGTTTTGCAAAAACTCCAAGGTCTGGATCATTTTCTTGCCATGAAATTAAATCCTTTCTAGCTGTTGGCTGTTTTGCAAGTTCTAAATATTTTTCAGAATTTTCTTTTTGAGCCAGCCAATCAATAAACTTCCATGACATTTCATAATTGGAAGTATTACGAGACACTGCCATTCCCCAATAATTAGCATAATTAACATCAAATTCAGATGTTTTAATTTGAGGCATCGGAGCAATATCAAAATTCAAATAAGGCGATTTAGATCTAACTGTCGGAATATGATAAGAATAATTAAACATCATTGCGGCTTCGCCTCTTGAAAATACGTCAATTGAATACCCCATTTCTCTATTCCACGTATAAACAGATTTATGCGTATTAGTAAAATCAGTATAAAACAGCAAAGACCGCGCTCCAACATAATATTTTTCTCCATTTGAAATAACCGGCTGATCAAAAATAACCAATGTATTATTCTCATTTGTCATCCACGCGCCCGACTGAATCATCAATAAGCAAAGTATATCAGTAGAACGATTAACATTATTATCAGCTCCTATTGCCGCCCCAGCTAAAGACACTTCACCGTTCTTATTCTTAACAGAGATTTTTTCAACATCTTCTAAAAATTCATCCCAGGTTGCTGGCGGATTTTCAATTCCTTTTTCTTTAAAAATATCTTTATTGTAATAGAGAGCTAAAGTATCTACGCTCAAAGGCAAAGCATAAACAAGTCCTTCGTCCACAAAATCATTTACAACAACATCAACATAATCATTTTTAACATCTTCAAAAGAAATTAAATCAACAGAAGCTGGCAAAATTTTATCCTTATATTGCGGCAACCAAGTATGATGAATCTTAAAAATATCCGGACCTCCGCCTTCAGCTATTGTTTCTATTAAATCATTTTCATAATTTTTAATATCTTTTTTAAAATAACTAATTTTGACATTTGGATAAATTTTCTTAAAATCCTCAATCAATGGCTCAAAAACATCAGAATCCTCAAAAACTCCCCAAATTTCCAATTCTGCTTTTTCCCGTTCTACTGATGGCTCTCCTTCTTCAGTATTTTTTTTCCCTTTTATTGTCCAAATAAATCCAAAAACAATAATAAAAACAATAATAAAATATAAAATTACAATTTTCTTTTTTTTAAACACTTTATTTCATAAAAATTAGACCATAGTGTTGCACATCAATTTTCCCTAATTCTTGAACTAATTTTAATCCTTGTTTTCCAGCCATATCTTTTGCCTTATCTATAGAAATCATTTGCCAACCACTGCCTTTGGGAATTAAAGAAGTGCTAGCCATCCATTCAATCAAAATAATTCTCCCCTGCTTTTTCAAAACTCTTTTTGCCTCTCTGATAATTTCTTCTTTTCTTTTTGATTGATATAAAATATTAGCCAATACTACTAAATCCATTGATTCATCTTTTAACCCAGAATTTCCAACAACTTCTAAATTAGCTCTTATTGTTTTAATATTATTAATTTTTTCCATTTCAGCTTTTGACCGCACCGCTTGTAATGCTTCCTCCAAAACATCAAAAGAATAAATTGTCCCATTGGGAATCGCTTTAGCTAATGGAATACTAAAATAACCGCGGCCACACCCAAAATCCGCTGCCTTAATATTATCGTAAATATTTAATTGCTCTAAAACTTTATCTGGATGTAAAAAACCGCCCGTCCCCCTTTTTATCATAATATTATTTGTATTAAATAAATGTTACTGAAGCAACTTTATCGCCTGAGCGCATTTTCATAACTTTAACTCCTTGAGTCGCTCGGCTTGAAATAGATATATTATTAATTTTTGTTCTAATAACTTGTCCTTTATCAGAAATAGCAATTAAATCTTCCTGCTCATCACCTACTAAAACACGGCTTGTAACAATATTGCCTGTTTTATTTGTTATTTTAGCTGTTTTTAATCCTTTTCCTCCGCGCTTCTGTATTTTATAATAATTCAAATTAGTTCTTTTACTGAAACCATTTTCAGTAACTATTAATAGTTTCTTATTTTCCTTACTATCTTTTGATTTTATAACATCCATTCCAACAATTGAATCATCCTGTTTAAGTTTAATTCCCTTTACCCCAGCGGCCGCGCGGCCCATAGCACGAATATCTTTTCCCTTGAATCTAATACTCATTCCTCGAGACGTAACCAGAATAATTTCATCTCCGCTAGAAGCAATCTTTGCCCATCTTAATCTATCCGACTTATGAAGATTAATAGCTATCAAACCGTTTTTTCTAACATTATTAAAATCTTCTATTTTTGTCTTTTTTATTATACCATTTTCTGTTGCCATCACCAAATAATTAGCGCTTTGTTTTTTTCCAACAGACACAACAGCTGTAATACGCTCATTAGAACCAAGCTGTAAAATATTAACTATTGCGCTACCACGCGCTGTCCTACTTGCTTCTGGAATATCATAAGCATTAGATTGAAAAATCCTACCTTTGCCAGTAAAGAACAAAATATTATCATGAGTGGAGGCAGAAAGAAAAAATCCAACAGCATCCTCTTCGCGTGGAGTAATAGCAACAATCCCAACTCCACCACGCTTTTGCGCCCGATACGCTTTTGGATTTACTCTTTTAATATATCCGCCCTTTGTTAATATAATCACACAGTCTTCTTCTGGAATTAATTCTTCATCACTAAACTTTCCTATTGAATGAATGTAAACTTTTGTTTTACGCTGATCGCCATATTTTTCTTTTATTTCAATAACTTCTTTTTTAATAACTCCTAAAATCTTTTTAGAACTCTTTAACAATGCTTCTAATTTCTTAATCAATTTTCTCTTTTCATCAAGCTCGTCTTTTATTTTCTTACGCTCCAATCCGGCCAATGTTTGTAATCTCATTTCTAAAATAGCAGTTGATTGCAGATCGCTCAATTTAAAATTCTTCATTAAATTCTTGTGAGCTGTTTCTCTATTTGGAGATTTCTTGATTGTTTCAATGACTTCATTAATATGGTCCAACGCCTTACTAAGTCCCTCTAAAATATGAGCTCGTTCTTTTGCTTTTCTCAAAAGATATTGAGTTCTGCGAACAATAACTTCTTGCCTATGTTTAACATATTCTTCTAAAACTTCTTTTAAGGATAAAACTTGTGGTTGTATTCCATTGACCAAAGCAAGCATATTCAAATGAAATGTCTTTTGTAAATCAGTAAGTTTATAAAGCTGATTAAGAATTTTTTTAGGATAAGCATCACTCTTAAGATCAATAACAACCCTTACTCCATCCCTATCTGATTCATCTCTAAGATCTTTAATTCCTTGAAGTTTTTTATCTTTTACAAAATTAGCTATTTTCGTAATCAAATCTGCTTTATTAACACGATAAGTCATTTCAGATATTATAATTTGAAATTGTCCAGCTTTTTTTTCAACAATATCCGCTTTAGCCCGCATAACAATAGGCCCCTTGCCAGAACTATATGCTTGAATAATTGCCTGCCTATCATAAATAGATCCGCCAGTAGGAAAATCAGGACCTTTTACAAATTTACAAAGATCCGCAGTCGTGGCTTTTGGATTATCAATCAAATAAATAATTGCATCTGACAATTCACTCAAATTGTGAGGTGGAATATCAGTTGCCATTCCAACTGCAATTCCCATTGTCCCATTCAAAAGGAGCTGAGGAAGTTTTGACGGCAAAACTAACGGCTCTTTTCTTGTAGCGTCATAATTATCAATCCAATCAACTGTTTCCTTATCAATATCAATCAGCATTTCCTCGGCAATCTTAGAAATTTTTGCTTCTGTATAACGCATAGCTGCCGCAGAATCTCCATCCATTGAGCCAAAGTTTCCTTGTCCACGAATCATAGGATATCTCATAGAAAAATCCTGCGCCATTCTAACCATTGCATCATAAACAGCCACATCACCATGCGGATGATATTTTCCTAATGTTTCTCCAACTATAGTAGCTGACTTTCTAAACTTTGCAGAACTGCTTAATCCTAAACCATGCATAGAATACAAAATACGACGATGAACTGGCTTTAATCCATCGCGAACATCAGGAATGGCTCGAGCTATGATTACACTCATTGCATAATCTAAATACGACTCCTCCATCTCCTTAACAATAGAATAGGGTTTAATATACCCAACTTCTTTTGTCTCAATTTTTTTATCTTTATTCTTCTTCATTCTTGTATCAATGGCAAATTTGCCGGCTCTATAATTTTTGAATCAATATTTAACTTTTGTTCTTGTTCTATATCTTTTTCTAATTCCTGTTCTATTTCTGCATTATCGCTATTCTCAAAAAAAGATTTTATATTTGTTTTTAATGATTCTTTAATTGAAAAAGCTTCTATGCCTGTTTTTTTTAACAATTCCAATTGTTCCTGATTCTCAACAATATTTCCTGAATTAGAAATTGAATTTTTAAACGTAATAAACCATATCCCAACAACAAAAACCATGCATACAGAAACGCACAGCCACATTATTTGCGTCCGAACATATTTCGGCTTTTTCTGCAGTTTTTCTATAAAATCAATCAAGGACATAATTATTGAATACTCTGCCTATGGCTTCATAACTACTATTTCCATCCTCTCGCTAGACAAATCCTTCTTTTTTAAGGTTAATTTACTAACAGCTTCTTTTTCTTTAATACCCATCTCATCCAAAAAACCAGATATACTATCTATATCAACATTTAATTTAGGAATCTTATAATGCATAGGAATAACCATCCGCGGATCAATCTTTTCAATCACTTTAACCGCCTGGCTAGCTCCAATAGTATATTTACCGCCAACAGGAATCATTAAAATATCAACCTGTCCAATGTTTTCAATCTGTTTATCAGTTAACTGCTTCTGCCCAAAATCTCCTAAATGACAAATTCTAATCTTGTCAATCTTTATTATATAAATTGTATTTAATTCCTTATCTTCAGAATCATGAAAACTCTGGATACCTTTGATACTAACTCCCTTAATCCCATATTCTCCAGGACTATCAACAACAAACGACTCTCCGCTAATAGCCTTAATATTATTATGGTCGTAATGATTATGAGAAACAGTAATAATATCCGCATTTCCACGAGGCGGATTTAATCCGATTTTTTTATCAAAAGGATCGGTAATAATAGTTAATTGGCCGCCCGAACTAACAATCTTAAAGCACGAATGACCATACCAAGTAATCGTCATATGTTAAAATGTTAACACAGATATTTGCTATTGCCAAGAGGATAATTCTAAGTTATACTTATTTTATGATTAAGAAAAAGTCTAAAACAACGAAAAACGAGCATACAATGAAAGATTTATTTATAGATAAATCAACCCTTTCAACACCTCAAGCAGGAGAAATGATTGAAGGAAAAATTATTAAAAAAAGTAATAATTCCGTAATCATAGACTTAGGTCCAATTGGAACTGGAGTTATCTATGGAGGCGAGCTAAAAGAAATAAAAGGAGTTTTCAAATCATTAAAAGTTGGCCAAACAATATCAGGGATTATAACAGATCCAGAAAATGAAGACGGATATGTTGAGCTTTCAATTAAAGAAGCTAATTTGGAAAAAAGCTGGAACGACCTAAAACAAAAACAACAAGATGACGAAACTATTGAAGTTAGAATTAACGAAGCAAACAGAGGAGGATTAGTAATAGAGGCAATGGGAATAATTGGGTTTCTGCCCGTATCTCAATTATCAATAAAAAACTATCCAAGAGTTGAAGGAGGAGATAAAAATAAAATTCTTACTGAACTTAATAAATTTATCGGCAAAGAAATAAAAGTTAAAATTATAAGTTTGGATCAGAAAAGAGAAAAATTAATTGTTTCTGAAAAAGCGATTGAAGAAAAAGAAATAAAAGAAAGTTTAAAAAACTACGAAAAAGGAGATATAGTTGAAGGAACTGTTAGCGGTTTAACAAACTTTGGAGCTTTTATTAAATTCGGCGATAATTTAGAAGGTCTTATTCATATATCAGAAATAGATTGGCAATTAATAGACCACCCAAGTCAAATTATTAAAGAAAATGAAAAAATTAAAGCGCAAATAATAAATATAAACGGAAAACAAGTTTTCCTTTCGCTAAAAGCGCTTAAGCAAGACCCATGGAATGAAATTGAAAAAAAATACAAAAACGGACAAATAATAGAAGGAACTGTAACTAAATTAAACTCCTTTGGCGCCTTGGTAAGAATAGCTGATGATAAAATTTACGGGTTATCTCATATTTCTGAATTCTCAAAACAAAACCAGCAAATGGAAAATGTATTAAAAGTAAATCAATCTTATGATTTCGAAATTTTGTCTCTGGAACCGCAATCACATAAAATGTTTTTAGCTCTTAAAAAATAAATTATGAAAAATTTATTCAAAAATTTAATCATCGCTTTTTTGATTTTTATAACTATAGCTGGTTTGTTCACTCTGTTAACAGAACCAATGAATGAAAAAGAAGAAATTTCTTTAAGCCAATTAGTCAGTCAAATCAATCAAGAACAAGTAGCGATTATTATTGTAAAAGGAGACCAATTAGAAATTAAACTTACGGACGATACTGAAGAAAAAGCTATTAAAGAAAGAGAAGTGGGATTGACAGAATCATTAAAGAATTACGGAGTTGATATTGAAAAATTAAAAGATATTGATTTGGAAATAAAACAAGAAAGCGGAGCGTCTTTTTGGATGGGAATTTTAATCCCAACTATTTTGCCATTGCTTATTATCGGTTTCTTTTTGTGGTATTTACTTAAAGGTACACAAAAAGGACAAATGCAAGCATTTACTTTTGGACGTTCAAGGGCTCGCATGATTGACCCGCAAGATAAAAAAAATCGAGTTACTTTCAAAGATGTAGCTGGATTAAAAGAAGTTAAAGATGAATTGAGCGAAGTAATTGATTTCTTAAGAAGTCCTAAAAAATTTACTTTATTAGGAGCTAAAATTCCTAAAGGAGTTTTATTGATCGGATCTCCAGGAACAGGAAAAACACTATTAGCTAAAGCAATCGCAACAGAAGCTAATGTTCCATTTTTTAATGTGTCTGGTTCTGAATTCGTAGAAATGTTTGTGGGTGTTGGAAGCTCACGAGTCCGAGATTTATTTCAAACAGCTAAGAAACATGCTCCCGCTTTGATTTTCATTGATGAGTTAGATGCAATTGGCCGACAGCGAGGAACAGGCCTTGGCGGAGGACATGATGAAAGAGAGCAAACATTAAACCAAATTCTTGTTGAAATGGATGGATTTGATCCAAATGTCGGAATTATACTTATTGCTGCCACAAACCGTCCTGATGTTTTAGATCCTGCTCTTTTACGACCTGGCAGATTTGACAGAAGAATTATTCTTCCACTTCCAGATATTCAAGAAAGAAAAGATATCCTTAAAATACATATGCGGAACAAACCAATTGTATCAAGCATTAATGTTCAAGAAATAGCAGAAAGAACTCCTGGATTTTCTGGAGCTGATTTGGCTAATCTAGTTAATGAAGCAGCAATTTTAGCCGCGCGACAAAATAAGAATAAGATATCTCAAGACGATTTAAGGCAGAGCATAGAAAAAGTTCTTATGGGCCCTGAAAGAAAAAGCCGTATTTTTTCAGAAAAAGAAAAAGAAATTACAGCTTTCCACGAAGCTGGACACGCGCTAATGGCATATTATCTTCCTAATTCAGATCCTGTACAAAAAATCTCTATTATCTCCCGCGGATCAGCTATTGGATATACTTTAAAACTCCCTATTGAAGATAAACATCTACGCACACGCTCTGAATTTTTAGCTGAATTAGCAGTTCTTTTAGGAGGGTACGCGGCAGAAAAAATAATCTTCAATGAATTAACAACCGGAGCTTCAAATGATTTACAAGTAGCTTCTGACTTAGCACGCAGAATAGTAACTAAATATGGAATGAGTAAATTAGGTCCAATGACTTATGGCGAAAAAGAAGAAATGAATTTTCTAGGCAAAGACATTACAACTGGTAAAAATTATTCTGAAGAAGTAGCAGCGAAAATAGATAGAGAAGTGGATGAAATTATGAATAATGCACTTAAAACTTCTTTGGAAGTTTTATCTGATAAAAAGAAAAAACTAAATCAACTTGCCAAAACATTAATTAAAAAAGAAACGATCGAAAGAAAGCAATTTGAAAAGTTGATGGAAAAAAAGGTTTAGTGTATGGTAAAAATCTGGGGCGTATAGCTCAGTGGTCAGAGCAGGGCTCTTATAAGGCCAAGGTCCCTGGTTCGAATCCAGGTACGCCCACGAGAGAATTTTTGTATAAATTTTTAATTTAATTTTTGGGCGTATAGCTCAGTTGGTTAGAGCGTTACGTTGACATCGTAAAGGTCTCCCGTTCGAATCGGGATACGCCCACACGATATGGGCCCTTAGTTCAGTTGGCTAGAATGCCACATTTGCAATGTGGAGGTCGGGAGTTCGAATCTCCCAGGGTCCACTAATTACTAAAATGAATAATACAAATATAAAATTTATTAAAAAAAATGATTGGCTTAATCATCAAATCTGCGGAGACTTTCCAGAAGTTGATGTCCGCTGTTTAGTTTTTTGCTGTTCGCCATTAAAACCCTGTCCAGCCAGAAATGCTATCCTAAAAGAAATGGGGTTAACTGTAGAAGATTATGCCAAAATAAAAGAAAAATCTGGTGAAGATTTTAATAATAAAACAAACTCTTAATTTTATTATTTACAACTTCCTATTTGGCCTTGCTTAATCCATGGTCCTTTATTTGGACATTCGCATTGATAAAATATATCATCCCCCGCATCACGCATTATCTCCATTTCTCCCCAAAGACCTCCATACTCTTCACAAAGCTGTTTAGTCATTATCTGGTCTGTATCAATATTGTTAGATAGCTGTTGTTTACTAAAAATAAAATATCCAGCAACAGAAACAATAAAAATAACTACTATAATTATAATATATTTTCTTATATTCATAATATTCATATTATATCATATATGCGAATAGATATCATCTTTGAAAACTCCGATATTATCGTAATTGATAAACCAGCTGGATTATTAGTTCATCCGACGCACAAAAAAGAAAAAGATACTTTAATTGATTGGCTAATAAATTATTATCCAGAAATAAGAAATGTTGGCGACGATAAAAACAGGCCAGGTATTGTACATCGCCTAGATAAAGACACTTCTGGGCTTTTAATTATTGTTAAAAATAATAAATATTTTGATTATTTAAAAAAATTATTTGCTAATAGAAAAATTGAAAAAAAATACTTGGCTTTAGTTGTCGGACATCTTAAAGAAAAAAAAGGGATTATTACTAAATCAATCAGCTTATCTAAAAAAAATTATAAAAAAAGAAGCGCTCTTTTAGATTCTCATTCAAAAACAGCTATAACAAAATACAAGGTCATAAAAGAATATAAAGATTATTCTTTGTTAGAGATCAGCCCAAAAACAGGAAGAACTCACCAAATTCGCATTCATCTATCCTCAATCGGATATCCAATTGCTGGCGACAAACAATATAAATTCAAAAGACAGATATGCCCTGAAAAATTAACTAGACAATTTCTACATGCAAAATACTTGAAATTTCAGCTAACTAGTGGTAAGATAGTTGAGTTCAAATCAGAACTACCAAAAGATTTAAAAGAAGTTATTGATAATTTAAAAATATGAATAAACTTGAAGAATTTAATAAAAAACAAATAAAAGACAATAAACTGCCAGAAATCAGAACTGGCTATACTATTCGCGTTCACCAAAAAATCAAAGAAGGCGACAAACAAAGAATTCAGATCTTTGAAGGATTAGTTATTTCTGTTAAACACGGAAAAGGAATCAACAGTGCTATTACTGTCCGAAGAATGCAAAATGGCTACGGCGTAGAAAGGATATTTCCTTTTCACGCACCTTTTATTGAGAAGATAGAAATCGTTAAAAAAAGCAAAGTTCGCCGAGCTAAACTTTATTATATTAGAAATAAATCAGCTAAAGAATCTCGCCTAAAAGAAATAAAGTAAGGGCCTAGGTGGCGCAATTGGCAGACGCAGCAGCTTGAGGAGCTGTGCTCTTTTAGAGCATGCGGGTTCAAGTCCCGCTCTAGGCACAGGGATAAAAGTATCTTAAAAATAAAATAAAAGGGAAAATAAAATGGAAAATAGAATAATAATTTTGGATGTTGATGGAACGCTAAAAAATATTTCTTTATATGGATTAATTATTTCATTTAAAGAAATAATTAAATCTGTGGAAAAAAATCCGCAAGATTTTTTCGATGATATCAAAAGCTTTATAACAAGTATTGGATATACTGATAATATGTTCATAGAATTTTTTGACAAACACTACAACAATCGCGTGCATCTTTTCCCATGGGTCAAGCAAATTATACCAGAATTATCTAAAACAAATAGATTAACAGTTCTAACATCTAATAAAGCTTCTGCTGCAACTACATCTTTTAGAAAAGCTAATTTATTATCTTTTTTTGAAATGATTATCGGAAATGAACATGTTAAAAGAATCAAACCAGATCCAGAAGGAATTAAATTGATTTATAATAAATTAGGAGGAAATCCTTCTGATTATATTATAATCGGCGATACATCAAAAGATGTTAAAGCCGGCAAAAAAGCTGGCATCAAGACAGGATTAGTAAAATGGGGAGTAGCAAAAAAAAGACTAGAAAAATGGAAAGATATTATAGCCCTGAAACCAGATTATATCTTTGAACAACCTAACGACTTAATAAAAATGCTCTGTTGAAACAGAGCATTTTTTTCTGGATTTCTTATCAAAAATCTGATAAGATATACACATTATTGGGCAATTAGCTCAGTGGTAGAGCGTCTCGTTTACACCGAGAAAGTCGGGGGTCCAATTCCCTCATTGCCCACAAAAAAAATCTCATTTGACCAACGAGGTGGAAAATGGTATTTTAATTAAGATAAGGAGAGGTGCCAGAGCTTGGTTTAACGGGATGGTCTCGAAAACCATTGTCCTATTTATAGGACCGTGGGTTCAAATCCCACCCTCTCCGCAAAAGAGCCGTGAGGTTCTCACCCTAGCGGGTGACCACCCGTAAGGGTGGAAATCCCACCCTCTCCGCAAAAGCTATGAATTTTATCACTGCAAATCCATCCTTTTTTTATTTATCAATAGCTATCGCTCTAATAATTCTCTGGAATGTATTTTTACACTTACGGTTATTTCAAATAAAGAAAAAATTAAAAATATTTTTTAATGGCAAGAAAGCATCTGATCTAGAAAGCGTTTTATTTGAAGCAATTAAACGAATTAGAAAATCTGAAAATGATACTGATAAAATCTTTAAATCGCTAAAAATATTACAAGAATTAACAACCAAAAGCATTAAAAAAGTAAGCGTAGTCCGATTTAATCCATTTCAAAATACTGGTAGCAACCAAAGCTTTTCAATAGCTATGCTTGATTCCCGCAATAATGGATTGATTATTTCCAGTTTATATACCCGCGAAGGAACAAGAATATATAGCAAGCCAATATTAAACGGCGAATCAGAATATCAATTATCAAAGGAAGAAATTAAAGCATTAGAAAAAATAGGAATAAAATCAAAAAATGCCTAAACCTAAAAAAAAGAAAAAAGAAAATAAAGATTTACAAACTCGCCCACCAGTGGTGGTTATTTTAGGTCATGTTGATCATGGAAAGACAAGTATTTTAGATTACATACGTAAAACAAAAATCGCTGAAAAAGAATCTGGAGGCATTACACAACATATTGGAGCTTATCAAATAGAATATCAAAATAAAAAAATCACTTTTATTGATACCCCCGGACACGAAGCCTTTTCAGCAATGCGTGGAAGAAGTGTAAGATTAGCCGATATCGCAATTCTTGTTATTGCGGCTGAAGAAAGCATTAAACCGCAAACAAAAGAAGCAATTCAACATATTAAAAAAATAGGGATTCCAGTTATTATCGCTATAAATAAAATAGACAAAAAAGAAGCTGATCCTGAAAAAATTAAAAGTGAGTTAGTAAAATACGATATAACAGTAGAATCACGGAATGGAGATATTCCATGTATTAATATTTCAGCTAGAACAGGCCAAGGAATAAACGAACTTTTAGAAATGATCAATTTAGTATCTGAAATGGAAGAATTAAAAAATGAAATTAATGAGCCAGCAAGCGGAATTATTATAGAATCATATCAAGATCAACAAAGAGGTCCTACGGCAACACTATTAATTAGAAAAGGAGTTTTGAATAAAAGAGATATAATCGCAACAGATTCAGCTTTTGGTCGCATTAAAACAATGGAAGATTTCCAATTGAAGCCAATAGAAAAAGCATACTCATCAACACCCGCCATTGTTATCGGTTTTAATAAAGTTCCAAAAGTAGGAGAACGATTTAAATTATTTAAAGATTTAAACGAAGCCGAAGCCGAAGTTAATAGAAAAATTGAAAAAAATGCTTCAGAAGATAAAACAGAAATTTTAGAAATTGATCAGAATAAAAAAGTTCTTAACATCATACTAAAATCAGATGTTCGCGGATCATTAGAAGCTATAAAAGAATCTCTTAAAAATATTCCTTGCGAAGAAGTTATTTTAAGATTTATCAAAACAGACGTTGGAGATATTAACGAATCTGATATTAAAACAGCCTCAATGTCTCAATCCACAATAATTGGATTTAGAATAAAAAATAGCCATGCAATGCAAGAAATGTCACGACAAAAAAAAGTTAAATTATTTACTTTTGATATTATATATGAATTAATTCAGAAAATACGAGAATTACTTTCTCAAATGCTTGAACCAGAAATTATCAAAAACGAAATAGGCCGGCTTAAAATATTAGCCGTATTTAAAACAAATAAAGATAGACAGATTGTCGGTGGAAAAGTTACAAGCGGACAAGCTAAAAAAGGCGCTCTAATTAATATAATCAGAGATGGTGAAATAATAAGTCAAGGTAAATTAATCCAATTGCAAAGAGATAAAAAAGAAACTGATGAAGTATCAAGAGACCAAGAGTGTGGAATTATGATACAAAGCCAGCTACCTATTGAAAAAGGAGATATTTTAGAATTTTATTCCGAAGAGAAAAAAAGAAGAGAAATATAAATGCCTGAACGAATCAAAAAAATTAATGAATTGATAAAAAGAGAAATTAATCAATTACTCTTACGTGAAATTAATTTTGATAATACTTTTGTCACTATTACCGATATCATCACATCAACTGATCTAAAACACGCCAAGATTAGAATCGTAACTTACCCCGAAAATCAAACCGAGAAAGTTTTCCAAATTTTAGAAAAAAATATCTACAACATCCAGCAGGGATTAAATAAGCGATTACATAGAAGCATTAAATATGTTCCAAAAATTAAATTTGAAATAGATAGGATTGAAAACAACGCACAAAAGATAGAAAAATTGCTCATAGACGATAAAATAAAATAAACTTGAAAATAACTCTAGTTATGATAATCTAAGTATAGATGGCCATGTAGCCAAGTGGCTGGGCACCGGTCTGCAAAACCGTTTACGCGGGTTCGAATCCCGCCATGGCCTCCAAAGCCCGGGTGGCGGAATGGTATACGCGCGTGACTTAAAATCACGTGAAGGAAACTTCGTGTGGGTTCGAGTCCCACCTCGGGCACAATAAATACTAAAAAACCACGCATATGCGTGGTTTTTTAGTTATACTTTAATATTTCTATTTTAGCGGCTTTTACTCCGAATTGTTTAGCCTGTTCTCTTGTCTCAAACCAAATATCAATCTTATGGCTATTTTTAAGAGCCATACGGTCCTCAACAACGAAAATCTTATCTCCAAACAAATAAGGTATTTTTACTTTTGTGCCAAAACTTAAGAAGTTGCAAGCGATAATACCATCGCGAACATAAGTTCCTTTAGCGGTAATAAATGGCGTAGAATCAGTTTGGTCAGGAGTGCTTGAGTAAGCAGTAATCACAACCAAACGGTTAGAAACAACTACTGGAGTATAAGGATTAACTTGCTGAACTAATGCATGCCCTTGAAAAGCAACCAATTTGCTATCAAATAATCTAACTATATTTTCATCTTTTTTGAAAATATTTTGTCCTCCCCATAAATCATAAGGAGAAGCTAATATATCTCTAAAAGATGCAAAATTCGGAATAATTAGATTAGCAGTCAAACCAATCAAAATCGGAATAGCCGAAAACTTAGGTTTTTTATACATATTTTAAGGTAGTTTTTCATAAATGAAAAACAAAAAATCCCCTCTCGGGAATTACCTATATATTAGCATATTGGCATCTCCTTGTCAATAGTTGTTTTGTGGAGCGGGTGAGCGGAATCGAACCGCCGTTTCATCCTTGGCAAGGACGTATAATAACCACTATACGACACCCGCATAATAATTAACCTATCACGCAAAATTGTGCTGAGGGCCGGAATCCCACCCTCACGAGTGGTCACCCGTAGGGTGAGAACCGGAATAACCTATCACGCAAAATTGTGCTGAGGGCCGGAATCGAACCGGCATGGCTGGTTTTTCAGACCAGTGCAATGACCGCCTTTGCTACCTCAGCATTTTGTGGACCCAGTGGGACTCGAACCCACGACCTCCTCCATGCCATGGAGGCGCGCTAGCCAACTGCGCCATGGGCCCTTATCGATCCTGTACCCCTACCAGGAATCGAACCCAGATCAATGGCTTAGGACGCCACTGCTCTATCCATTTGAGCTATAGGGGCTAGAAGTTTTCAATGCTGTAATAATATGATATAATATTGACTAATGATAGTCAATAAATATAGAATATCAATATAATAATAAATAATCAAAAATATGCAAAAATCACCAGTTGTTCAAATCGTAAAAAAAACTAGCCCAGCAGTTGTTAGTATTATTATTACTAAAGATCTGCCAAAGATTAAAAAGTATTTTATTCAGCCATTTGATGAGCTTTTAGAACCATACGGAGAACCAATTCCGCAATATAGACATGAAGGAAAACAAAAAGTCAAAATCGGTGGCGGAAGTGGCTTTCTTGTTTCTCCAGACGGAATTATTCTAACTAACCGACACGTTGTTGTATCTTCTGATGTTAATTATACAGTTGTAACCGCAGATGAAAAAAAATATAACGCAGAAGTTTTAGCCCGCGATCCAGTCCATGATGTTGCTATTATAAAGATAAAAGATCCAAAAGCCAAAGGGATTAAATTCCCTTCAATAGAATTAGGCGATTCAACTTCCGTAGAACTAGGTGAAGATGTTTTAGCTATTGGCAACGCTTTAGGAGCTTTTAAAAATACTGTTTCAACAGGAGTTGTTTCAGGTCTAAGCCGAATTATAACAGCAACAGATGCAATGGCTGGACAAACAGCTGAGCTAAGAGGACTCATCCAAACAGATGCCGCTATTAATCCTGGAAATTCTGGCGGACCTTTGATGAATTATGAAGGAAAAGTTATAGCTATTAACGTAGCTATCGTAATGGGCGCGCAAAACATTGGATTTGCCATTCCTATTAATAATGCTAAAAAAGATTTAGAAGACCTTAAAAAACATGGCAGAATTATTCAGCCATTTCTTGGAGTGCGATATATAATGATAAATAAAGCAATGATGGAAGAATTCCATAATAAATTCAATGTCCAGCTACCAGTTAATTACGGAGCTTTAGTGTTGCGAGAACCTGGAATTAGCGGTTCTGCTGTTGTCCCAAATAGCCCTGCTGATAAAGCTGAAATAACAGAAAACGATATTATTTTAGAATTCAACAAAGAAAAAATAACTGATAAAAAACCATTGCAAGAATTTATTCACAAGCAAAAACCAGGAGATATCATTGAATTAAAAATACTGCGCGAAGATAAAATTGGCACAGTAAAATTAAAACTAGAAGAAAGGAAATAATAAATTCCTACAAGAAAAATTTCGCACCTGCGATTAATCTTAAAAGCCAAAATACAATCGGCAGAATTAATTCAAACGCAAAAAAGACAAAAAGAAGTAAAATAACCATTCCATATCTTTCCAAGAATATTTTAATATTGTCCATTGACTTAGGTAAAAAAGTAAAAAGAATTTTAGAACCGTCTAATGGAGGGATAGGAACTAAATTAAATACTGCTAAAATAAGATTTATAAAAACAATATATCCAAAAATCTGAATCAATCCCGCTGCGGCGGGATTATTCATAGGTAAGAATCTCATAGAAATTCCAAAAACCAAAGCAGTAAAAAGATTCGCTGCCGGACCTGCAAAAGCCACTTTCGCCGACCCATATTTCTGATCTCTTAAATTATATGGATTATAAGGCACTGGCTTTGCCCATCCAAAAACAAAACCTGTTGTAAAATAAAGGAATAGTGGCACTAAAACAGATCCAATAGGATCTAAGTGCTTAATTGGGTTCAGAGTTAAACGACCGTAATCTTTAGCTGTTGGATCGCCTAATTGAAAAGCCATCCATCCATGGCTAAATTCATGGATTACTACTGACATTAACAAAATAGCTAATTGAAAAATAGAAATAATAAAATCATTCATAGTATTGCAAATTTAGTATATATGATATATAGTATATACTAATATAGTATCTTAATCAATAAATATTATGTCTAGAAGATGCACTATCTGTAACAAAAAATATAGCGTTAGAACAAAGTGGAAAAAGATTAAAAGTAAATACGACCCTGTTTCTAAACAAAGAAAATACCCAAATCTTCAATGGGTAACTTTACCTGACGGAAAAAGGATTAAAGCCTGTGCAAAATGCATTAAGGCTATGAATAAGAATAAAAAGACAAAGAAAAAATAACACACCTTGGTTTTATTCTTTTATTCCATCTAAATCTACATCATATAACATCGCTTCTGAAAGCAAGCGATAATTTACTAATTCTTCATCTCTGAACCAAACCTTTATTTCCTTTTCAGCTTCGTCAGTATGACCAGAAGCATGAACAAGATTTCTAACTGCTCTATCATTATTATCCGATAAATTATAGGAATCAATTGTCAGATCTCCTCTAATAGTTCCAACATCCGAAGTTAATGGTTCTGTTCCGCCGACTATTTTTCTTACAATTCCAACTGACTGATGCCCTTGCCAAACCATAGCCACAACAGGACCTAAAGACATATACTTAACAAGCTTCTTTAATATAAACTGACCATATTCTACAGGATTTTCATAAGGAGGTTTTTCACCTCTTTTTTTATAACCATCTATAGATTTCTGCCCTGTTTTTTGAGGCCATTCCGGATCAACTAAATAATGCTTTTCCACCAATTCCTCCGAAGGAATTATAATTTTTATTCCTACCATCTTAAATCCAGCACGTTCAATTCTTTTAATAATCTCGCCAATTAAAGAACGCTGAACTCCATCAGGTTTAATAATAAGCAATGTTCTCTCTTTTGGATATTGTATTTTATTATTCATATTTTATAATCTTAATCTAAAAATCAATTTTTAGCAAATTTTCAAAAACAAAAATCCTATCAATCTCTTTCCACGTTCAACTCAAAACCATTTGTTATCATTCTAATATCGCCATGCTTATCTGTCCTATAAATTAAAGTTTGTTTAAACCTATCTAAAGTATCCTGATGCGGATGGCCATAACTATTATCTACGCCTGCTGAAATTACAGATATCTCAGGATTGACTTTTTGAATAAAATTTTGACTATTTGAATTTTTACTACCATGATGTCCAGCTTTCAATATATCTGATTCTAAACTATTCTGCCAAATCTCAGATAATTTATCTTCAACGCTTTTATTAATATCTCCAGTTAACAAAAATTCGGCATTATTATAAACCAGTTGAGTAACAACTGACGCATTATTAATATTCTTTTTTAAAGAATCGCTCAACGGTTGTTTAGGCCATAAAATATTCTTGGAAAGATATGGAATGGTTATTTT
>JBHPFQ010000005.1:0-33942 GCA_042571625.1 Patescibacteria group bacterium
CATTGATAATATGAATATGGCTGATCTATTCCTTTTGATAAAATTATTTTTTTTAATTCGTCTCTATTTTTATACATATATATTTTTAAAAACATCTATAGTTTCTTTAATTAAATTTTTCCAATTAAATTTTTTTAAACTATCTTTAGCATTATTAACAAATTTTTTAACCAAATCAGGATCATCTAAAATCATGCTTATAGCTAATATCCATTGTTCCATATCCCTATAATTAAGCAACAAACCTGTCTGCTTGTCAATGATTATCTCTGGATTACCTCCTATGTTAGTAGTTATAACAGGAACACCAACCTTCATCGCCTCTAAAATCGTATGAGACATCCCTTCATAATTAGTATTCAAAAGGAATAGATCAGCCATATTCATATTATCAATGAGCTCTAAACGAGTTATTTTGCCTTTAAAAATTATATAATTCTCTAATTTTAATTCTTCTACTAAAAATCTCAATTTACGCAATTCGGGCCCATCACCGACTATAACAAGTTTTATTTTATTATATTTACTTATTAAATCTGGCATAATTTCGATCAACATATCTACTCCCTTCCACGGCATTAAACGTGCTGCAGTTAAAAGAATAATCTCTTTACATTTGGATGAGTTATCAGCCCGATTGACATCAATAACATCAACAGAATTATAAATTACTTTAATTTTTTCTTCTGGAACGCCAATCTTTATTGCTATTTTCTTCAGAAAATTACTAACTACGATAACTTTATCAGAATTCATTAATATTCTTTTTCTTCTATTTTTCCAAAATTCAATTTTCTTAGAATATTTTTTATCTTGAAAAACTAAAACATCATCATTGCCAATCATTTTTTTTGATGCCGCCTTTTCCCATGCTGAATCACCAGCAAATCTATTAATTACTTTCCTGCCTAATAACTTTTTAATAGCCAAACCCGTTAATCCAGCGCTATATAAATCCCATGAATAAATTATATCAGACCTAAAAGCCAAAGATAGCCCATTTAACAAATAAATAAGATTCTTAAATAACTTTTTATTAGAAATCTTTTTAATATTAAAATTGTAACTATCATTATCCTCCTCTCCGTAAGTCAAAATGTTAACTTCATATCCGTTTTTAATTAACTCATTTGTCAGAGGAGCTATTTGAGCAATCGGCCCACCAATATCAGGTGGGAAAATACCAGTTAATATTAAAATTTTATTATTTTTAATCATTATTCCAATTTAATTTATATATCTCCACAATCGGTCCTAACCTTTTAGATACCCAAAGATCAATCAATGGATTGTCCAAACCAGAAGGAAAAACTAAACTTTTTTCAGATTGATTATCTTTAAATGGACTAAAACTCTCAACCAACTGTCCATATTTATTAGCTATCTGAAATTCCAAACAATAACCTTCCTTTGCTATCGCCATTGATCGAGATGATAAAACTAAATAACTCGGTTTTATTTTCTTTATAAATTTATATATTTCCAACACATCTTGTTTCTTATATTCTAATACGCTTCTAAAATCAATAATTGTCTTACTATTTTTAAAATATCCTTCATTGTCTAAAGATAACAAAAAAATATTTTGACGGCTTAAAACTCCATCTTGTAAAAATGTTTGAACTTCAATGCTTTCTTTAGATAGAACTAAATTAGGGAAAACCTTTTGAAAAATAATCAGATCCGAAGAATTGATATTTTCTTTAATCCATTCAACTGCATCATCTCTAGTATAAGGCTTTTGCATTAATTGAACCAAACGAAAAGCTTGAATTAATTCAAATAACAATAAAAATACAATGAAAGAATATAATAATTTACGATATTTAATTAAATCATTATTTAAAATACTAATAAAAAGAATTCCAACAAAAATGCAAACAAACGGTATCAGTGGACATAATAAACGATATCTCGGAATACTTCCGCACACAACAAGGAAAATAGAATATAAACAAATAAATACCAATAATCCAAATAATGCATTTTTAAAATATTTACTTGAATTTATCAAAATTCTTTTCTCTTTTCTTTGAGAAAAATAAATTACCAAAAAAATAATAAGTAACAAAAATAAAGATAATTCATTAAATAAAAAACCTTTAAAAATTGCCATACCTATAGTATTTTGATTTAATAAAGGAAATGTTTTTGTATGACCATCATTATTAAAATGTCTTCCTCCGCTTAAGGTAAAATCAATTTTATTTCCAGCGATAAATGTTGAATTCAAATTTAAAAAAACATAAGGATACAAAATTAAAATAATTACTAAAAAGGAAAGAAAACCTACTAAAAATTGTTTAGAAAAGAATATTTTTAACAAATCGGAAAAATGCCAATTAATAAAATTACCTTTATTTACAAAATAAACTGCTAAAATAACAAAGATAAAAGACAGGAAGCCAGTTTGCAGAGAACCTGCTGTTAAACCAGCGCTAATTCCTAAACAAATAAAAGACCATAAAGTTCTCCTCTCTAAACAATTCAAAAATAGATAGAAACTTAAAAGAAAAAAGAAACTAACAACTATATGTGGCCTAATCTGCTGAGAAAACTGAATACAGAGAATACTGAATGCGCAAAGAAATGACGCTAAAAGAGATCCTATGGCAATTTTTTTCTGCTTATCTTCCCTAAATAATTTTATTACAATAAAATAAGATAAAGGGATAATTAAACTTCCCAGAATAGAAGTTAATAATCTGCTATACCAATAAAATTCATTAAGATGAAAAAAAATATAACTGATAAATGAATTAGCAGAGGAAAACAATCCCATAAATCTTCCCATTAAATAAAAAATTCCATAGACAAAAAATAAACAATAGGAAGTCAAATATGGATAAAGTACCGGCTTGGTTAAAAAAGAAAAATTATTATCGATAATATTACTTCCTAAGTCTAAAGCTTGTCGAACTACTTCGGTATCATAATCCATTACCCACGAACGAGCATTAAATGGATAAATCCTTAATAACAAACCAGCTAAAATAATTATGGCTAAAATAATAAGATATTTTTTATTCATAATAATTTATCAAAAACTCTTTCCATTTTTTTAGCAATACCATTCCATGTATATTTTTCTTTAATTAAATTTAATCCATTATTAACAATATTTTTTCTTAACTTATTATCTTTTAAAATTTCTTCAATTTTTTTGGCAATACTTTGAGGATTATTTACTTTACAAAATAAGCCGGTTTTTCTATCTTCTAAAAAATCAGGAATTCCTCCTACTGGCGTGCCAATTACTGGCAAACCACAAGCCATTGCCTCTAAAAAAACATTACCAAGGCCCTCTGACAATGATGGCCTTACAAAAACATCAGCTAAAGCATAATATTTTGGCAATTCGCCATATTTAATCTGGCCTTGAAATATAACTTTATTTTCTAATTTTAATTTTTTTACTAATTTTTTTAATTTTTTTTCATTTTTCCCTGATCCAATAATTATTATCTTAAAATCAAAATTCAGATATTGCCCTGCCTTAATTAAATCATCTACTCCATTTTTTTTAACCAATCTCGAAACAGTTAAAATTATTTTATGATCATGGATATGCTCATGAATTAATTCAGTAGCAAATTTTTTACTATCCACGCCATTAGGGACTATTACTCTTTTATTGCTATCTATTCCCATTTTTTCTGCCCAATTATCTAAAAATGAGCTAATTGATTGAATATAATCAGCTCTCTTAAAAATTTTCTTAAATGATGATTTAAAAAAACCGACTTTTTCCAAAATAAGTTCTGGAGCATCTCCTTCTTGCAAAGTTAAAAGAAACGGCTTATCAGAATGAAATTTTTTAAAAAAAGACCCTAAAAATCCGCCATAAGAAGCCATTATTGACCATGTTAAATTATAATTATTTCTCTTATTTAATCTGTTAGCTTTAAATAACCCAAAAACTGGCAATAAAAACTTATCAAAATTACATCCAAAACCAATTCTATAGACATTAATATTGCCTATTTTCTCAAATTTAGGTAAGCCAAATTGAATTTTTGGTGTAATCATATCAAATTTCCAACTTGGCAATCTATCAGTAATCTCTTTTACAGCTATTTCAGCTCCTCCAACCATTGGAAGATATGCTGTAGAAAAAATAAGAATCTTTTTTTGGACTTGATTATTTTCCATATATATTTTATAATAATACTATAAAATGGCTAAAAAATCAATACTATATATTATCACTAAATCTGTCTGGGGCGGGGCTGGGAAATACGTTTATGACCTATCCACAAGTATGTATGGCGATTTTGACGTAACTGTTGCTGCGGGAGGCAATAATACTCTCGCACAAGAACTTATTAAGACCAAAATCCCATATTTTGAAATTAAAAACTTCCAACGAGACATTAATTTAATAAAAGAACCAATAGCTTTTATTGAAATTCTATGCCTGCTATTCAAATTAAAGCCAGATATTATCCATGTTAATAGTTCTAAGGCTGGAAGTATAACTGGCTTAGCTGGCAAAATCTATAAAATACTATCTAAACAACAATTACAAATGATTTTCACTGCACATGGATGGGCTTTTGCCGAAGACAGACCAAAAATAACAATTGCTATAATAAAATTTCTGAGCAAAATAACTTGCCTATTTTATGATAAAATTATCTGTGTTTCTGAATACGATCGACAAATAGCTATTAATAATAACATTGCACCAATAAATAAACTAATTGCTATTCATAACGGGATAGACATTAAAAATCTTAAATTCTTAGATAAAGAAAAAGCTCGCCAAAAGTTATTAAAAAATTCATCTGCTGGCGGATTGGTACTTGGGACTATTGCTGAATGGCACAAAAATAAAGGGCTTTTCTATTTTCTAAAAGCAATGGAAAACATTGATCCGCCAGCAGATGGAATAAATATTGTTCTAATTGGTAGCGGAGAAAATCGCGATAAAGAAAAACTATATCAATATATAAAAGAAAATAATTTAAAAAATATTTATCTTCACGAATTTATTCCTAATGCAGCTTCTTATTTAAAAGCCCTTGATATTTTTATTCTTCCTTCGGTTAAAGAAGGACTACCCTATACTATCTTAGAAACGATTGCCGCTGAAATCCCAATAATCGCCACGAATGTCGGAGGAATACCTGAAATACTAAATAAAGATTATTTAGTAAACCCAAAAAACAGCCAACAACTGACTGAAAAAATAAACTATGTCATTAATAATCTTACAATAATAAAGGAAAAAATTCAGGGAACCGCTACTAATAATAAAGATTTTTCTTCAGAAAAAATGGTTCAAAAGACAAAAAATATTTATAACGCTTTAACGCTATTTAGACGGTATAAAATAAACAATTGATCTGTTACCTAAAACCATATTTTTTACTGGCCTATAATCGCTCATAACTTCAAGATAAGTTTCATAAGCTCCTCTTAACAGATATATTTTTTTATTTTGATATTTGTCTAATTTTTCTATTAAATCTTCTTTAGATTCAATACTAATTAATAATGCTTTTTTTTGTAAATGAGCTCCAGCTAACAATAATTTAGGCATTATCCAATCATTTTTCCAATAAAAAATAATATCCTGATCGTTAATATAATTCGCTAAATCCTGATATGTTGTTAAGTCGCCATCAACTTTAGTTTGCTGAATAAATTGAGATGCTTTAACCATATAATCTATAAAATAATTATCAGCCTTAACATAAGAGCTATATTGATTTAATGGCAAATAAATGCCTTTTGCAAATAAAAACAATGATATTACCAAAAAAGTAAAAAATAAAACTCTAGTTATTTTATTTACTACTAAACAATATCCAGCATTTATCAACAAAATGACTATTAACAAAATTGAATATCTTTCTATGTCAAATAATCCGTTCCTATACCAACTAGATAAATATAATATAAAAATCAATAAAAAAATTGAAAGAAAATAAAAGTATCTTTTGTCCCTTTTAAATAAAAATATTAGTCCCAATACTGATATTAGAAACATTGGCGATCCAACCGTTCTAAAAATTATGCATGAAGATAGCCAAATCTCTTTTAATGTTGGAATAGCAGAACCATAGCTAGACAAGAATGCTAAAAAATTAAAATCGTGAAATATGCCATAAGTAAAAATCATTAATAATATTGTAAATAACCAGTTGCTAATAATATAAATTATTTTTTTATAATTATACTGCTTATTAGAAATAAACCAAAAAATAATAAAAGGCAAAAAAACTAATCCATACAGAACTCGAGACATTAGAGTGCAATATAGAAACAAATTACTCAACCATAAATATTTTTTTTTATTTTCTTCAACAAAATCTATAAAAAATACAATCGCGCAAAGAATAAAAAAAAGAGCAAAAATATCGCTCATTGCTATTTCGCTCCAACGCCAAATAATTGGATTTATAAGAATGGTTATTGAAATTAATAAAGAATAATAAGAATTATTTAAAACTTTTTTCGATAAAGCATAAATTGGAAATAATAATAAAGAGCCAAAAATTGCTATTATTAAATTTGGTAAAAATATTATTGACCATTTGCCAGTAAAAAAATGACCAACTTTAATTATTAATGATAGAAGAATAATCCAAAATGGATATCCCGTACTATGAGCATTTAAATATTTTCCATTCACTGCTAAATTCACTGCCTTTTCAACAAAATGAAAAGCATCGTCATGCCATAAACTTGAACCTAAAAAAAATAATCTAGATAATAATATTAAAATAAATAGAGAAAATAAAAAAAATCTCTCTTTTGTAATAAACTCTATAATTTTATCTTTCAAACTTTCCATCTAAAACGTCTTGAATAAATAAAACTGATTGCTCTATATATTCATCGCCAAATTCTTTTGTCTTTTTAGCCACTTCAATCGCCTGCTCTCTTTGGCCTAAATAAGCATAAGATAAAGCTAAATTAACTAAATAATCAGGATTATCTGATTTAATTTCAGTTAATTCTTTATAAAGTTTAACTGTCCATAGATATTCCTTAGCATTTACCGCAGAACTGGCTATTCTGCTTAAATAATCATCGCCATGATAATTTAACCCCATATTATCCATTTTATCTAGATAGGCCTGAACGCCATCAGATTTTTCTGTAGCAAAAAGAGCCATGCACATATTAACATACGATTCAATAACTCCGTCATTCAAATCAATCGCTTTTTGCATATTAGCAATGGCTTGATCAAAAAGCTGTTCAGCTTCTTCGCTTTTATTCTGTGATTTATAAAAACGGCCCAAATAAATCTGACTATAAGCCGCTTCATAATAAAGCATCGGCTTGGTCGGACTTAATTCAACAGCTTTTTCAAATAATGCTAAAGATTTATTTAAACGTTCAACATTAAATTTATATGTTTTATTTAAAAAACGCATAAACATTAAATATCCTCTAGTATTTTGCGGTTTTAGAGCTATCTGCTTGTCAAATTCTTCCTCAGCTTTAAAACTAGCCTTTAGCTGAACCTCCTGATCAATGCTGTCATTATTTGCTATCATTGTTACAAATTCGCCAAAATGCTGAACATACTCCTGATTTCCAGGCCCCTGTTCATTTAAAAGCTCAACAAATTCTTGATAAGCCATATCTAACTTTCCTTCATACGATAAAATTAAGGCATTAATAAATTTCTTATTAGCAGCTGCTGGCTTCACAGTAAAAACAAATAAAAATGGAATAAAAGCAATAATGCAAAAAATTAATGAAGCTAAATATATTTTTTTTGATTGGAAAAAACTATCTTTCCATGACGGACAATATTGCGACAAAAATGCTAAAATGATAAATAATGGAATATATGTAACCAATGCTTCAAAAATAAAAAAGTTTTGTATAAAATAAGATACAATAATCAAAGTTAAAAATAACGGAATTAAATATCCTTTTGATATTTTATTGCGATAAAAATATTCCCAAATATAAATAAGAGGAACAAAAAGCATACTTAAATAAAGAATCAAACCAATAATACCTCCTGTAATTAATCTATCAAAAATAATATTATGAGCACGGTCAAACCAAACAACCGAACCAGAATGACGATAAATCTTAGGATTAAAATATTTATCAAAAACTTGATAAAAATTTTCATATCCATAACCCAATAACGGCTTTTCTTTAAATCCTTTATAAGCCGACTCCCATGTCATTAAACGATTTTTAGCAGTAACGGCATTAGCGGAAATGCTTGTTATTCTTTCTAAGACTCTATTTTTTTGGACCCACTTTGCGTTTTTATTAGAAAAAACAAAACCAAAGAAAACAACTGTCAAAATTAAAAAAATAACAGCAAAACTTTTAAACACTTTGTACTTTTTAAAATGAAAAAAGAACAGATAACCAATAAAAATTATTAAAGAAAATACAAGAGCAATAATACCACCTCTGGTTAATGTATTAAGAACAATGAAAATATGCAATAAAACACCTAAAATATAATACCAGCGTAAATACTTATTTTTTCTGAAAAATAATAAAATTAAGCCAAAAAAGACGCCAAAGATAAGATATCCAGCAACATAACCAGCATTTCCAATAGTAGCCGTTAATCTATCTCCAGCCGATACTATAAATTCTCCTAGATTAAAATACTGAGCTAATGAATATAAACTAACCATTAAACTACTTAGAAAAGAGACGTCAAAAAAAAACAGCCATTTCTTTGAATAAACAAGCTCCGTATCAATATTCTCTGGAGATGGATTAAAAAAACCGCTTAAGACAATGAAAAAAAGAAATAAATGTAACAACAACAACAATCCTTCGCTTCTTTCATTATTTCCCCAAAAGCTGGAATAAAAACTTCCGTTTAAAAAAGATGAAAAAGAAACTATCAAGAGATAGAATAAGAATAAAACCAAAATTAAATTAAATTTTACACGATATTTTCTATTAACTGTTGCCAATCCTAAATAGGCTAAAAATGTAGATAAGGCAATTATTTTAAAAACAATTGTCTTCGGAACAATAAAAGGGAAATAATAAGACGATCCAATTATCATAGGAACAAAACAAATAGCAATTAGACCGATCCAAACAATATATTTTAATACTTTTTCTATATTACTCATTATAATCAGGCAACTGATCTTTTAAGCTTGAATTAAGTTCCAATGTCTTCTGAGAATAATATTTTGATTTTTCTACATCTTTGCCCTCACGATAAAAATAATCCGCCAAATACATATAATAATTTTCTGCTTCAGATGGAGTATTTTCCGCTCCGCTAATCATTAATCCTTCTATTTCATCAGCTTTTTCAGTCATATTATAACGATATAAAGCTGCTAATCCATAATAATAATTAAAATTATCTGTTCTCATCGATAAAACCTTTTTATAATATTCTTCTGCTTTCTCATATTCGCCCAAATCAAATAAATACATATCTGCAAGATTACCATAAGCTAATCCTTGATCCGGATTATATTCGATAGCCTTTTTCCATGCCTCCTCAGTTCCAGCATAATCATTAAAACGCTTTTTTATAATTCCAATATTAATCCATCTTATGTATGTATATTTATCTGTAACATCATTCAGTTTTTCATACTGCTTATTTAAATCGGTTAAACTTGCTTCTAAAACGTCCTGTCCCATTAAGCTTAAAGAATTAGGGAAATCTTCTGCAGTATATACTTTATACTCAGATCTTTGGTTAATGAAATAATAATTATTCAAATAGAAATAAGCTACTGCCACAGTTAAAATTACTATAATAGCAATAACGAAAAAATGTCTTTTTTTCATAATATGATAATATCAGAAATAAGATAAAAAATCAAGAAGCGTCAGTATACGCATTCCTGTCTATATTATTAATAATATATATAGAATCTGAATCATAAAGATCTGAGAACTCTTCAATAGTCATATTCAATAGTTGTTTGACTCCAGAATCACCGTCAGGTGTCAATTTATACACTTTCGTATCCCCATCAGCCCTAACTAATTCAGAAATAGTATATTCATGCATTGTATCTTGATCTATATCTATAACATCGTCCCAAGGGCTACCATTCCCGTTTTTATCAAAATGAGCATAACTTTCAAAAACATGAGGACTAATTATAAGACGCTTGAATTTCTTATTATTAATTAATTTAATAATATAAATATCAAATTGAGCCATTCCTTCTGCGTTTGGGTTACGAACAAGATCGCCGTCACTAAGACCAGTCGCTATTATTTCTTGTTCAATTATCTCTTCCTCTGCAACACTCTGCTCTTCTATTAGAATGCTTCCAATGATAGCAGTGCCATAATTAGTACCGCCATTACGACTTTGATAAGCTACAACAAAATTATTTTCTGCTAATGAATGGATAAGAATATAATTAGTCACAGCCGTATTAAAAACATATTCCGAGCCGAAAGAAATAATATTATCCGAAACTTGACCGATAGCAACATAGCCATATTTTAATCCACCTAAGCTTTGATAAGACACCGCTAACATATTTTGCGAAAGAAAAGAAACAGAAACATAGCTAGTTGCAGATGGATTAAAAACATATTCCAAACCAAAAGAAATAACATTATCTGAAACTTGACCGATAATAGCTGTTCCGTAATTATAATAAACACTAACATCGCGATAAGCAATCACAAACTTATCATTAGAAAATGCGTCTATGGAAATATAATTCGTCTCTGCATTATTAAAAATATATTCTGAACCAAAATCAATACTTTTATTAGAAACATTTCCAATAACTGCCATACCATAATTGTAATTACTACTATCCTGATAAGCTAATGCAAATTTTGATTCAGAGAGAAAAACAGATGAAATATGATTAGTTGATGAAGTATTAAAAATATATTCCAAACCAAAACTAATTTCATTTCCAAAAATCTCACCAATAACAGCTGTTCCTTGGCCAAGATTGCTAATATCTTTATAAGAAATTACAAATTTATCCGAAGAAAGAATAGATACAGAAATATGCTCTGTATCAGCCGTATTAAAAACATATTCCGAGCCGAAAGAAATAATATTATCCGAAACTTGACCGATAATAACTGTTCCGTAATTATAATTTCCTGCATCTTGATAAGCTATTATAAACTTTGATTCGGAAATAGGAGCTATTGAAATATAATTTGTTGCCACGCTATTAAAAACATATTCCGAGCCGAAAGAAATAATATTATCCGAAACTTGACCGATAGCAACAGTCCCTTTATTAAAATCTCCGCCACCATCCTTATAAGCGATCACAAATCTATCATCAGAAAGAGTAGCTATAACATTATCACTAGTACTTGCTGTATTAAAAACATATTCTGAGCTAATAGCAATTTCTGTATTAGAATTTTCTTGAGCATTTATTTTAACAGCAAAAAAACTAACTGCTAAAATAAATAATATAAAAATGAAAAATTTTAACTTATTCATATTATATTATTATAATATCATAAAAATAAAATCCTGCAAAATTAAAACAAGGCCTAATTAGACCTTGTTTTAATCTTTTTAACCATTATTTCTTTATTACATACTGATATAAGCATTTCTATCAGTATTGTTAATGGTATAAACAGAATCCGAATCATATTGAGAATTAAATGCGCCAGCAGTCATATTTAACCATTGCTTACTCCCTGTATCGCCAGAAGCAGTCAATTTATACACTTTCGTATCCCCATCAGCCCTAACTAATTCAGAAATAGTATATTCATGCATTGTATCTTGATCTATATCTATAACATCGTCCCAAGGGCTACCATTCCCGTTTTTATCAAAATGAGCATAACTTTCAAAAACATGAGGACTAATTATAAGACGCTTGAATTTCTTATTATTAATTAATTTAATAATATAAATATCAAATTGAGCCATTCCTTCTGCGTTTGGGTTACGAACAAGATCGCCGTCACTAAGACCAGTCGCTATTATTTCTTGTTCAATTATCTCTTCCTCTGCTAAAAAATCATATTCTAATCCCATAATTGCAAAATAAGTAAAATGATTTGTCTCAGCTGTCAAAGTATTAGTCGCGCTATTAACTGTCGTTGGCATAGCTACCCATTGCGAAGAACTTTCTTTCCAATAAAAAATTTTAAGAGTTGATTCATCCAAATTACTTATTTGAGAATTAGTATATGTAAATGTTAGCATAACATTCTTGTTAAAAGTACTTATTATTTCTGCTCCAACTGTAGCTGTATAATTATAAACATATTTCCCAACTATATTCCTATTTGTTGGAACTGGCATAGAAGATACAATTGTTTCTTTAGCTTTTTTCTCAATTTTAATATCTGTTAAAGCACTAACCGCGCTAGATGGTAAATCAACTTCCGCAATTGTATTCTCATCTGTAGTTAAAGTTGTTTTCCCTCCATCAGAAACAGTTGCAATTACTTGGCCAGTTGAAGTTATTGATTTTGTCGTAGGAACAGTTACCGTCCCAATACTTACTCCACCGCTACTAATACCACCCCCACCAATAGTTCCTTGACAAGTATCTCCAGTACTAACTACTAAACTCGAACCCAAACTATTTCCAACAACAGTAATTTCAGAATATTTATCTCCACATAGCACATCTATCCCTAAACTATTATTCAAATCAAGTCTGTCATAAGATCGTATGGTAAGAGTCGAATTCGCAGAAAGAGTAAAAGTAGCAGAGTCTGAATCAACTTCTATCTCATCAGCAAGACCAGCAACTTTCAAAGTGTTACCATCAATACTAACATCAATACTTAAAACTGCTTGATCGGCTATCGCAAAAACCATAATCGGAAAAAGCAATAAGGCTATAACTGAAATAAAAATTTTTTTCATATTAAGTTATTATTACGAAAAGAAAAACAATTAAGCAATCCTTTATTATCAAAAACATTTTAAAAATTGCTTCAGCTATCAATTCCGCAACAACAAGCAATAACTATTACTATTACTATTACTATTACTATTACTATTCTATTGCCATCCAATTAAATGTTCTAACTCCTGTATTATCATCCGGATCTTCCACCATTCCATTATTAAAAATCAACAAATGAATGGTATCATCAAGCGTGGAAGAAGCTGCTTGGATAGAATAATTTTGAGGCAATGAGCTTGTAGCTGTGACAAAAATCTTAGCCCCGGAAGAAACACCCGTAGCTCCGGTACAATCAACATAAGCAGTAGAAGAAGCGCCAACATCAGTTTCGGCAATATTACAAACACCAAAAGATAACTTAGTGATTGTACTGCCACCACCAATATCAAGCGTACCGGCAGTACTAATATTAGCACTAATAGTTGTTGCTGAATAACTAATTAATGTCACTAGGAATACTGAAGCGCAAACGCTTAATGCAATTCCTAAAACCTTATAAATTTTATATTCTTTTTCTAAAAATTTCTTCATAATTATTTTTTATAATTTTAATTATTATCGACCTAATATAATAATAACACAGATACAACAAATTAAGAAAACTATCAACTGTGGATAACTCAAAAGACCCCCGAAATTTCGAGGGTCTTTTTTTCTATTACAATCAAATCTTAGTAAATCATTAGTTAGAAATAACGTAAGGAGTTGTACTAACTCTGTTACCTAATCCAGGTACCAAGTGGCCATTATACCACTGTCCACCTGTTGTAGCGTTATTTGTCTGTCCTGAGATAGTATACTGCTTATAGTTATCTGACCAAATAAAGTTACTAATCTTACTTGCGAAATCTCCTGCTGGCACAACCCATCCCTGACTACAATTCTTTTCTGCATCTGCTGGTCCTACTTCGGCTGTATTGCTAGTATTAACTTCGCTTGAAGTGGAAGCAGTGTCTCCAACTAAGAAAGTGCTAAATGTTTCTCCAGTACTAGCACCCTCTATGTGAGCGTAAAGCTTAAAGGTTCTGCTCTGCCCAGCTGCAATTTCAATCGCTTCTTGAGTATCAGCTCCACTATACACAGTAAAGTCAGGGTTATTGAATCCTGTTTCAGCAGCAGGCGTCCAATAGTATTCACTATTACCATCAATATTAAATGGAGTCGGATCCGCAGCTGTTACAAGAGTGTTCCCATTCTGATCTTCTAAACGCATATTGGTTACTGTCATTCCTGAACCAGATGTCGCAACAACAAATGTTGATCTATAGAATAACACGTTTCCACCAGAAGCATCAGCAGTTATCTTGAAGGCATAAACAGGGATATCTCCATTGCTTAAAGCTGTTGACGCGCCTAAACTGTTGGCAGTCGTAGGAAGAGTAACTGTTGGCTTACTACTTCGCAAAACCATTACAGAGCTTGTTGAATCCCGATATATCTCATAGCTAGTTCCTGTAATTTCATTATTAGATTCTGCTCCAGTTGATTTTATGGAATCAGCCCCGTAAAAACCAATTTTTAAGTCAGCTGAGTTAGTTCCAGGAGCGTTATCTGCATCAGCATCAATTGTTGACATATCCGCCTTAATAGTTATAACCTTTGCGTTTAAAGCGCCTGTTTCTACTCGTATATCGCCCTTACTAAAGTTAAAGGTGTAATAACCAGTAGATGGGATAGATGCTTCACCTAATTTAGTTGTACCATCATAAAGAGACACTTTGGTTACATCTCTATATTCTCCGCTACCAGCATTAAAGCTATAACTTCCATCAGCTACCCAAACTGTTAACTCATCTATATCTATTGCTTCATACTTAGCTGCGAATTGGACATTAGAGAATACATTTCCAGTTGAACCAGCTAATACGATAGCTGAAGCTGGATTACTCTTTGTCTCAATTGTCAAGTTTCCTTTAGCGATTGAAGTTAATGTAGGACCATCATCTGCGGTCAATGATTCTACTACAGAGTTTCCACTATTAACTCCATAAGCAATAACTGAAAGAGCAGTATCACATAAGCCCCAATTTTCAGTATCGTTTGAATTTGTGGAATCCTTATCTCCTTTTAAGGCAATATCTACTGAAGTGCCTTTGGTGATAATAATAGGCTCTTCAAAAGCAACAGTACTACTTCCAACTGTGCTTATAGCATCACTAGTAGGAGATAATACCGTGTCTGTGCCAGAATCCCATAAACCGTTCTTATTTACATCTATAAATGTAGTCAATGAATCGGTGTTAGAAGCTGACTGTCCATGACCAGCCCAAAGAAGAGAGGTAATTCTAATATCCTCACCAGAGTTAGAAGCATCAAAGTTCCAACTGCTCAAAACAAGGTCTTTCTGATTAACAATAACGTATTTGCTAGCCGGCATTGTATTCCTAGTAACTGTTAATGCAGCAGCTTTTACTGTTTGCGTATTTCCGCTTAAAGCTGAACTTGGAGTCGGCGCAATAGTATTTCCAGTAACTTCTCCAGTGGCTGTCATTCCGCTAGGAGTAATACTCACATAAAGAGTATCATCACTTGCCCAAGATGCGCTTGTTTGTAAATCTCCTCGCACCTTATAAATAGATGTTCCTGTTGGCACAGTGAATGTATCTGTCCAACTTACTGTTACTCCATCAGTTGATGCCGGATCAGTCGGACCAGCTACAACAGTTCCATTTGGATCAACTAATTCTAAATTCAACAATGCACCTGTGCCTGCAGAATTAGTTGAGGAAGTTATAGTCAAAGTAATAGCGCTAATATTAATTGGCTCACCCTTACAAACAAATTCATAAGCACCTAAAAATTGATCATTGCTAACAGCAACATTTGTTGCTCCAACTGTATTACTTCTTGTTACTTGCAATGTTCCATTAGAAATAGTAAATTCATTATCTCTCAATACTGGACTTGCGGAACTAGCTCCAGTGCTACTATAAGTAGGCGTAATATTATACCCATAGGTATTACCCTTAACTAATAAATCCGTGGTCTTGTAAATTCCTAAAATAACTGTTCTTGCAGAACCATCACTTACATCAGATCTAACCTGAAACTGTCCAATTTGACCCTTATTAAGGGTAATTGGAGTAAAATTAAAGGTAGCATACTTACTATCAATAACATTAGCATCAGCAATCTTAACACCGTCTTGCAATAATTCAATATTTGTTAAATCTGTGCCTAAGCTAGCACTTCCTTCTTGATAAATCTTGATTTGGCTAAATTCCACTTTTTCAGCTGAACCAGCCTGAACCTGGAATGAGAAGAAAGTATAATCCACCTTTCCAACTTGAATTGCGGAAGAAGTAGCATTAGTATAAGCGCCTCTTTGAACTGTTGCAGTTCCAATAGTGACAGTGCTGTTAAGAGTCATTGGATTTCCAATTATTGGAAAACTTGCATTAAGCGTAGCATCTCCTTTTAGAACAACATCAGATAATGCTAATGATGGTGTTTCTCCAGAATAATTATCCAAAGAAGCTGGCATGTTAGCTGCTATCATTAATGATTTTGTTGTTCCCTTAAGGATTGTAATATTATCAGTAAATGTCGCTTTATGAAGCGAATTTAATGTCTTACTGGTAACATTAATCGGCATATTGTTATCTGCATTAATCACATCAATAGAAGTAATTCCAGCATCTTGAGCTACTGTTCCTGTTCTTTCAACTATTATAGAATCAACAATTACATCTCCGCCTGAAGCTGTTAAATTAACCTTGGTAAAAGGCACGCGCGCCGCATTTTGAACAGCAATGCCTGCTGCTGGAGTATCAGCTGCTAAAGATACTGTTAAAGTACCTTCGCTAACTACTGGCTCTTCTTCTCCTCCTTCTGTTATATCTGTGCCTGCATTATAAGCATCTCTGTCTGTAGAGTTAATTGTATAAATTTCATCCCAATCATAACCAGCTGCTTCAAATTCAGCAGCAGTCATATTTAACCATTCTTTTGTTCCTGTATCAGAACCTTCTGTGGCAACTAATTTATAAACTTTTTCATCGCCATCAGCTCTGACTAATTCAGAAACAGTATACATATCCATAGTTGCTTGATTAACATCCATTACATCGTCCCAAGGACTGCCATTCATATTCTTATCAAAGTGAGCATAACTCTCAAAAACATGAGGTGAAAGAATCAACCTCTTATAGTTTTTAGAATTAATAACTTTAACAATATAAATGTCAAACTTGGCCATTCCTTCTGCATTTGGATTTCGGATTAAATCTCCGTCAACAACTGTGGCAGCGCTAACATTAACAGGAATTGCTAAAACAACCCCGCTCATTGATAGAACTGTTGCAGCCGTAGTAAAAGCAACAATTATTTTCTTTAAAGTTTTATTCATTTAATTTTAATTAATAATTTAATCTCTGAAACTGGCTAATGAAATTAGACAATTTCATTCGATTTTATTTTATTTTTTCTCAGCCGCATCGACCATTATCATCCGTTTTAAGACGGCTGAATACATTTTTATTTTTTATCCAATATTATACATTCAGTTGTTGTTGATTTTTCTTCGCCTTTCAAATAAATCAAAATTTCTTCATCCGACGAAGTCGCTATCGTTTCACTATCGCTATCTCCCATTAAAACAGCTAAAATCTGAAATTTAATATCTTCAATAGATTTTTCAGCTTCTGCTAAATCAGCTTTTATATCCTCTGACGCATCTTCTTTAACTCTAATCAAATCTTGATTAATCTTTTGTGTTTGTTCTGCTACTGCTACTGCTTTCTCTTTTGAAATATTATTTTTAAGATGTAAACTAACTCCAGCTAAATTACTCTTAAAATCACTCACAATCTTTTTCGTTCCTATTGTATCAGATTTTTTTTCAGTAGCAAATTTTTCCGCAATTTTATTTAATTCTTCTAATCGCCTATTGGCAAATTCTACTTGAAGCTGAATAACATCTTCTTCCGAAGCAACTTTTGTTTGGAAACCTTCGCTAAC
Source organism: Patescibacteria group bacterium (assembly GCA_042571625.1). Lineage (GTDB taxonomy): Bacteria > Patescibacteriota > Minisyncoccia > Portnoybacterales > UBA2143 > JBHPFQ01. Next base: position 17,814 of record JBHPFQ010000005.1, read on the forward strand.
CTTTTTAATGGAATACAATAATTCTCCTGGTAAACTAGAACGGGAAGCTTTAGCAATAAGCCAAGGCCCAACAGCAATATTAATCAATAAACAACCAACTAAAGCAAATGCTTGATACTGCTTCAACCATCCCCAAAAACCAATTGTGCTTTCCGAGAAAGAATTGGCGTTATCATACAATCTTGCTCTATTAATCAAATTATGACGAGTAAAAGTCAACCATTCTTGCGAAGGCTGAACTTTTTTCAATCTTTTAAGCTTTTTTACTAAATCTTGTTCAATCATCCTATATATTACGACGTTTGAAACGTAAAAACGTTACACCTATTTATTTGAATTTAACCCTTTTTTAAGAGATTTCATCGCTCTATATAACAAAACCCTAATTGATCCCTGTGGCTTTTCCGTTATTTGAGAAATCTCCTTAATTGAAAAATCTTCTAAATAATGCCAGATAATTATATTTTGATATTCTCCCTTGATTTTATTAATAGATTTAACAATTTCCTTTAACTCAGAATCAAATTCGGCTTTTCTATATAGGTCTATTTCTCCAGCAATATTCAGAACATTTTTATCAGAATCAATAAGAGACAACTCTTTTTTACTCCTTTTACGATAAAAATCAGTTATTAGATTATTAGCAATACGATAAAGCATAGCTCTCGGATTGTCAATGTTTTTTTCGCCAAGTCGATTTTTCCAAAATTTAAAAAATGCCTCTGAAGTCAAATCTTCCGCATCATGAGTAGAATTTGTCTTAAAAAAAACAAACCGATATATTTGCGGTGCATACTTATCATATAATTGAATAAATGCCTTTTCGTTATTTTCCTTCATAAAAATCTAAATCAAATATAAAGGGTAGCCCTTTTAACTTTTGGCTTCATTAAGCCACAGATTAAAAGGGCTACCCTTCCCTTTTTCCTTCTGGCTTTCCTCCATTTCTTCTCTTACTTTTTTAACTAATTGCTTGTATTCTTCTATGCTCTGTTCTCTAATAATCATTTCTTTATCGCATAGTGTGCCATTGCGTTTTCCAATGTAATCAGGATAGCTAGACCATTTATAATTTTCAAGATCGGTATTAGATTTATTAGCAACTGGATTAAGATGAATATAAAACGAAAGATGTAAAAGATATCTATCATCTTCAATATTTTTCTGCCTGAATGCTCCTTGAAAAAGATGTCCGGACCGATTATGTTTCTTATTAAAATACATTGAATATCTAGTATGAAGAGAATGCATAAATCTTGAAATAGACATTTCCCCATCTTGTCTAACTAATAAATGCAAATGATTAGGCATTAAACAATAACAAATCAAAGAAATATCACACTTTTCTCTAATTTCTCTTAATTTCTTAAGATAGGTAAGATAATCAATATCATCATTAAAAATATTTTGTCGCGCCGCGCCACGATTATAAATATGACAATATACTCCCGGATAAAAATTTCTAATATAAGTAGACATTTTTTAAAGAGTTTTTAAAGGGTAGCCCTTTTAACTTTTGGCTTCATTAAGCCACAGATTAAAAGGGCTACCCTTTCAACTTTTCTCTTCTCTTAATACAGTATAACTTATATTTATAAAAAAGCAAGGTTTACCTAAAACGCATATAATTTGCCATTTTGAGAAACAACGTAGATTGTGCCGTTTGAATCAACAATAGCTGGCTGAATAATACTCTCTCCAACATCATACAACCATTTAATTGTCCCATCTGAATTGAACGCATAAAACTTGCCCGATTCTGTTCCTGCATAAATAATTCCATCCACGTCCAAAGTTATTCCTCCGACTTTTCCATCTCCTACGTAAATAGGCCAATTGTCAGAAACGGTTTTCTCTAAAGTATTAGTATTAATTTTAATAAGCCAGCCATTTTGAGTACCAAAATAGACAGCCGAATTTTCATTATCTATGGCTAAATTGCTAAGAATATAATCTTTCACCCAATCGCTTCTAATTGATTTTTTAAAGCTAAGATCATTGCTGTCATGAATTAAAACATTATAATCAGCAACGCTGTATAAATTTCCATTATTATCAAGCCCGATAGGAAATTTTTTAATTTTTTGCTTTTTGTTCATAATTATATTATACTGTATAATAAGTAATAATAACAATCATAATTATGGCAATAATAAAAATAGATAATAAAAATAGTAAGCCTGAAACGAAAAAAATTACTCTTGAGTTTAACAATGGTGAATTGAACGCAATTCAAGAAATTCTAAGACAATATAACTTTGTAGACGAACAAGCACTTATGAGATTTGCTTTTTTTATTCTATTAGAAACAGAAGATAATGCAATTTACATTAAAAAAAATGGCAGTAAAGTTCAAATAGAACCATCTGAAAAAACTGTTAATATCCCTACAACTAAAGGAAAATAACATATGCCTAATGAACCAAAAATAAAGATACCAGAGCTTGAAGGCGTTGGAAAAATAAAAATAGATGCAATTGATGAAAAATTAAAAAGATGTTATTCAAGAGACAGATTTCAAACATTCCAAAAAGCCGTAAAAGATATAATGTTTGATAATATTCCAAATCTTAAAGAAAAAATTAAAACTGAAATAGACTTAGCTGGTTTTAAAACGAGTATTAAGAACGAAATAAGACAAGAGATAAAAGATGATCGATTCAAAAGTTGGAGTTTTTGGTTACCACTTGCTGCAACTATTATTGGTATTATAGTTATGGCATTAATAGCTTGGTATAAGTAGAAACAAGTATCTTAGCTATTTTTACTTGACTAAAAATCAAAATTATGTAAAATAGACATATATAAATATTTTTCAAATAGGGTTTGATCCCCCTCATCACACAAGCCGAGCATTAAACTTGTGCTTAAGCAACTGGCGCTAGGTCAAAAGGATCAACGCCAATATGGCAAAACAATTAGGTTTGTGTGCCTGCGTCAGTTGCTTGAATGCAAGTTTTTTATTTTAAAAACATTCTGAAACGAGGGAAAAACAAAACCGCTCCCAGAATAAAGGTTGAAAGCGGTTTTAATATATAAGTAATTATTGGATAAACTAATATGCTATAATTACCCATACCATAACTTAATCATAGCATATTTTTCCTATCCACAGCTAATGAATAGTGAAACAAAAGAAATAATTAAAGCATATTTTGAGGGTGGCAATGCTCAAAATATACCTAGCTCTCCTCTGGTTTTAAGGCCTATTCTTGAAACGATTATTGAAGTAATGAAAGAAAACGAAACTGAATCTGTAGTTAATCAATTCAAGCCAGGAATAAAACCTAAAAATCCTGCTCGATAGAATCATTGTCAGAAATATATGCTGGGATTTTATCAAATCCCAGCATTTGTTTTTCCTATTAAATATAAAAAAGAATTAAGCTTTTCCAAGAAATCTAGGTCTCACCTTGCGTAAGGTGAGACCTCAGATTTATTGGCTAAAAAGCTATTCTTTTCAAATTTTAAAATGAATAGGGGAATGAAGGGGATCTAAAAGGATACCCTTTAAAATTTTTATAAATCACTTCTTCCAATCTTTTACAATAAAACCCTCTCCGCGCTTTTTAACAACCACTTTTTGCTTTTCTCTCCATCCAAGTTTTTGCAAAATTTCAATTGGCACAGTCAAACCTAAACTCTTATCGCCTATACGAGTTAGTTTTCTTATATTTTTATTTTTTGCTTTTCTTCTTGTCATTTTTAATAGGTATTATAATACTTATTATAATAAGTATTAAATTTATTTTTTGTGTAATATTTTATTAAATTCTTTATTAAATTCTTCTATTTCTTCTTTTTTGGTTAAAATTTTAAATTGTCTGTTGTAAATCTTTTCTTTTAAGATAGATGTTTTTATCTCGATTTGTTCTTTATTCATATTATCGTAAAAAATTTTATGAAGTTTATTTAAATAATCTGAATCAAGAGCCAAGACTATTCTTTTTAATTCATCGTATTCTTTTTCACTAATTCCATTACTGATTATTTTTCGAGTAAAGACAATATCATCACGACCAATTATCTTTTTTGCTAATAAGATCTTTTCATAATGATTATTAACAACAAGAAGATGTCTGCTTATTAGGCCTAATCTCCTTGCTTGATTTAATCGATAATAAATATCTACAAAAATTAAAATAATTAAAATAAATATTATTATTTCCATAAAATTAGTTCTTAAATAATTTATCCTCTAAATGTTTAATTTTTAGACGCAATTCTTCGCTTTCACTATTTATTAAGGAAAGTAAAAAATATCCAACAAAAAGAATTGTTAGAAATAATGTTATATTGCTGTTTATCCAATCAAGAATTAAAATGAATATACTCCAAACTATCAATCCATATAATAATAATGTTAATTTCTTATCGTTTTTAAAATAAAGTTTCATTCTTTTCAATAATTCTTTCATATTATTTACTCCTTTTATATAGAAATTTATCTAATTTTTTTATTTTTAATCTTACCGATAATACCTAATCCTAATCCGCCTAATGCAATACCTGTTATTAAATATATCCAATTAGCTGAATCGTCATCTTTGTCTTGAATTTGAGCTGTATAAGCTGATTGATTATCCTGTTCCGCTTCAACGCCTTCTTCTTGATCATCAGAATTTGTACTCGGCAACTCTTTTGTTTCATTTATAGATTTAGCTTCATATGTTGATTTTGGAAGAGAAACTGAAACAGGTTTTGCATAAACATTATGGCAATGCCTTTCGTTCCATGGAACGCCCCAAGAATCACAATTAGTTCTACAATAATGACAACCATCAGAAGCAGTTCGTCCCGGATGAGCAAATGCAGAAAAAGTCAAAATAAATGACATTCCTAAAATTGTGATTAAAATTAAATAGTTTTTAAACTTTATATCCATATTTTATATATTATATCGCCTTTTAATCAATTTTGCAAGAATAAAATCGCTGTAGAGATCTTAAGGTATTGACTCTTAAACTAAAACAATTTATTATATACATTAAATTAAGAATAATTTTTTGTTTTTTGACAATATCAATAGTCGTAGCGGTTGCAATGAGACAATTACGAGTTCAAATATATGGTAGAAAAGATATCGAAACTTCCAGCTAAAAGATGCTTCCCGATAAGTCAAAATCTAATAATCTGCAACTGGGTGATATATTGGAGAGATAAACGATACGGATTATTCAGCACGAACGGAAAATGGATACCGATAGTATGCCAAACAAAAATGACTAAATCCCCGCCAAATAAAAGACGAGGATTAAGCCACTCCACTAAATAAGCAATATTAACTAATTTTTAGCTCTTGATTTAACGTTGCAACCGCTAAACTGGTAAATTGCAATCGCTACGACTAAAAATATTGCTCTTTTTAGATAATCAATAGTGTATTCTATTGACATATATATGTCAATAGAATCATCTATGTTTATATTTTAACACATTGTTTACTTATCAACAAAAAAGTTTTCCACAACCAATAGCTTTCAATTTTTATGAGAGCTATTTTTCTTTTGCCATTTTTAAATAAGTATTAAAATACCTATTATAATAAGTATTTCTTTCAAAAAAGATAAAACCCCACCACCTGCCAGACCGCAGATATAATACAAATAAAAATCACACCTATTGCGGCATAAATAATAATTTTCCTAAATTTTTTCATAATTTATTGTTACTGCAGATAAGCCCACATATAAGTCCCGACTAAAATAATAATTGACAATAAAATTCCAATGCCAAGCCAATCTGTTTTGCTTTTTATAATTCTCATAATTTTATTTTACCACGTTATACTTTTTTTTCCACCATTGCGAATTATTAACATACCAATCAACTGTATCTGATATTGCCTGATCAAACATATATTTAGGCCTCCAACCAAGACGCCTTATTTTTGAAGATTCTATAGAATATCTCTTATCATGGCCATAGCTATCTTCAACATGTTCAATACATAGTTCATCTTTGCCCAAAAGATTCAAAAGAAGATTAACCACCTTTAAATTAGTTATTTCATTCCCGCTCCCAACATTATATATTTCCCCTATTCTACCATGGTGCAAAACACAATCAATAGCGCTACAATGATCTAAAACATAGATCCAATCGTGAACCTGACGACCGCCACCATAAACAGGAACTTTTTTATCTTGCAAAAGATTGATTATAAAAAAAGGAATAAATTTTTTAGGATATTGATAAGGACCATAATTATTAGAACAACGAGTAATTAAAATAGGCAAGTCAAACATCTTATAATACGCACGAACAATCAGATCAGAACCTGCTATTAAAGCAGATTGCTTAGTGTCAGGATCTAAATTGCTTGTTTCAAAAAAAGATCCACAATTTATAGAACCATAAACTTCGCCAGTTGAAATATGGAAATAACATCCGATATTATATTTTTTTGCCGATTCTAATAATATTTGAGTTCCTAAAATATCTGATGCGAAATTAATAATAGCGTCCGGTCTATGACTTACTAATTTATCTACTACTAGTTCATCGCGAATATCTCCATTAACAAAAGCATAACGGAAATCTTTTTCAATATCGCGCAAATTATCTAGATTGTCATAATAAGCAAGTTTATCCAGATTAATTATCTTATAACCCGGATATTTTTTGAAAATATAACGAATAAAATTAGAGCCGATAAACCCGGCTCCTCCAGTTATTAATAAATTCATATTTTATAGAAAAAATTCGCTGATAATATCAGAAGGGATTGTCCTAACCAAACCATCCTCGCCAACTATATTCAATCCTATAACTTCTCCCTTAATATTTATCAATGGCCCGCCATTAGCTGAAGAATTTTTTTCATCAAGATTAATAGATAATATTTTAGAGCCAATCCCCCGCACAGTTCCAACATTAACAAATCTATAAAAAACATTATCAATAATCTGCGCTCCCAATAATATTATCCTTTGTCCCAATCGCAAACTATCCAATCCTTCAAATGCAACTACAGGCAAATTACTTAATTGTATTTTAATTAAAGCTAAATTATTATTTAAATCTCTTTTAATAACCTCGCCATCTATAGAAGTTCCGTCTGATAAAACAACAGAATATCTATACTTTCCTGATAAAACTAAATCAGTCGCAGTTACAATCAATCCATCGTTAGTAACAATAATACCGCTTCCTTGCTTAATTAATTCATTGTTTTTGTATAATTGAACAACTGTTAAGCAAGAATTAATTTTATGAACAGCTTCTTCAACAGCAATATTTTCAGTTATGACTATCTCTTCTGTTTTATTGATTATAGTAGTTCCACTTTTAGAGCGCTGAATAAATTCTATTTGAGAAAATATAGGGAATTCAGCTAAATATGGCAAAATAAAATAGTCGGCTATAATCCCTCCCAAGCCGCCTATTATTAAAATAATTATTAAATTAAATACTCTACGCCAAAATTTTGACATTTCATAATAATAAACTATTTCTAAGTTTTAGTCAATCAAAGCTACTAATCACATTCCCACCAAATCCATAGTCTGTCATCGTCACTAACCTCTCCCCTTAATTGTAAAAAGTTAGAATTTATTCTTGTAGCACTATTTAACGAATGGCATGTTGTCCTTTCTGGAAAAGCTCCATTTGTATCTGCCCATCCTAAACATATTTTACAATTAGTGACAAGTAATTTACCAATCCTTACATTTCCTGGAAAATCTACACTATCTTTTATTTGCGCGCCAGTAATACTATCTTCTATTATCTCGCTTGATCCAACACTATTTGGAGCTAAATCCGCAGCTGTTAAACTATTGTCTATTACGTGGATACTTCCAACAGTATTTGGACCTAGAACGCCTCCGCCTCCACCTGCAGGACAGTTAACTCCATTCTGACGACAAACGTTTTGACCTGCTACAGTAATATTACCATCAACAGCTAATGAATCGCTTGTTCCGATAATATCTTCGCCAGCTCTATGAAAACTCTCGTCGTCGCTAACATATAGTCCGCCTTCGGCTCGTAATATCCCAGGCGTAAAAACACCTTGAGCAAAATCGCCAAATTGATTCAATCTTAGCCATTCATCAGTTGTTCTAATTACTTCATCGCCATCATCTGTCAAAAAATCATTATCAAATTCCCAACCATCAGCCCTTAATCCATCACCAAACCAAGACCATTTATCTGATTTTATTCCATAAGTACTATTATTTCCTACGGTCAATCCATAATTAGGATCCACTCCACCAGTAGAAACTCCAATTCTACCTGATTTTTCTTGTTGAGTTGCTCCAACATTTATCGGAGCAGGAACATTTCCAGCAGGAGGATTTTGGCTTGGACCTGTCCAAGCTAAAATCAACCCATTTGCTACCAATACCAGACCAACAGCTAAAATAATTATATAAAAACGAGTTGCTGATTTTTTATTCATAATTTTTATTTATTTAATTAATAATTATATTATATATATTTTTTTATTCTTTTGGAACTGCTTCCCACCATTTCCACAATATCGGAGGTTTGCAATCCATAATCCCAAAAGGATTGCATTGATCTGCTCCACTACCAGGAACCGAATTACAAGATCCTGTTATAAAATCACACTCATAACGGCTACAATCTCCATCATTATTACACGAATCCGCTCCTGCTCCAGCCACGTTCACACATTGACCAAATGCATTACATGCCCTATGAAAACAATCATTATTATTATTACATAAGTCTGGTTCTAACGCAGGATCCGAACCTACATTAGGGAAAGTATTACATGAAAGAGCAACGCATTTTTTATGCTTACATTGATTATCGTTATTGCATAGATCAGCCCCCGGCCCAGGCAAATCTATACACAATCCTGTTCCAGGCCCGCATTCTTTATGAGTAATACCACCACCAACTCCTACTCCAACAGAATAATTACCTACTCCAGAAGCCCAAGGATCGTTAGAATTAAAACTTATCCAACCAACTACATCACTTCCCCATGCCCAGCCACGCAAATCATAAGTAGTGTTAATATATACTTTTTGAGTTCCTCCTTGATCAAGTCGTATCCAACCATCCCATCCTCCACCATAAGACAAAGCCCGTGCCCATCCTTTAATAAAAGTATCTGAAGTACCAATCTGACCAGGTGGAGTTGCTCTAGCAATACATCCTCCTCCAGGACAAGGATCATCAGAAGGAGGAGCTCCAGTTAATGCCCTGTCAAAGCTTATCCAACCAATATTATCCGACCAAGCATTTCCTGAAAATCTTCCAGTTCCGTCATCTATACTAACTTTATAATTCCCAGCTCCAGAAGCTCCAGGATCATTAGAATTAAAGCTTATCCAACCAATATTATCCGACCAAGCATATCCAGAAAAATCTAGAACCGCAGCCCTAACAGAACTTGGCGCGACAGAAAATAAAACAATAAAAAATAATAAAAATAATTTAATTTTTGACATGATTATATTTTATCATACAATAAAATTCCATACAACAATAGTTATCCACTATGGTATTGGAACCATTTCAATACTCCGCCTTATACGGCCTTTATATTCTCCTATTGATTTAAAAGCAACAATATCACCGCCAACATCAGTAGGCTCTAAACAAAATATAGCATCTGCGTTAATAACAAACCAAGTCGTACTTGCGCCAGAACAAATTGAATTCGCATTAAAAAGCCCACCAATATTTAAACTTACCTTATTATAAAAATCATTTATCGCAATTCCACTTTCCCTATTAATTATAGACATTGCATATTCTATACCAGAATCTGCTGCTAAATAAGCTCCTGTTGATTCCTCTATTTGCCTTGTTAATTCTATCTGATCAATAGTTAAATTAGAAACAGATAAACTAATAATCAAAAGCCCGCTTAATATAAAAATACTTAAGATCAACGCAATAGCTCCTTTTTGTTTTATATGCCCTTTATCCATTTTTAATAATTCCTCGTAGAAATAGTTGTTTGCAAATCAATTTTTACATTTTGTTCCGCTTTTGCTCCTGATGTTTCCGCGGTCATCACAATAGTCATAATAGCGGGAGTATTTGCCTGGTTATTTATATAAAACTTTAATTTACTTACACTAATTTGATCAGAAGTAATAGCTGACCCATTCCTAAGTATTTTCCCTCCGGCAAGAATATAAACTACATCAACAGCCACTCCTCCAATCTTATAAGCTGTAATATGAAGCATATTTTCATTGCTATCCGCCTCAATATGACTCATTCTAATTTCTTTACTTATTGATTCTAAAGCATATCTAGAATTATTCTGGACCAGTTGCATAGCTGAACTTTTCCTTTGCCCTTTTAATTCATAAGCAAAAATATTAACAGCAACAGATATAACAACCCAAAATATTGCTAATGCCACAATAACTTCAACTAATGTTACCCCTTTATTTTTTACCATGTTGGTTTCCAATTATGTAATCTATCTTCAATAATTAAAGAATGATTTTTTCCACGCTCCGACCATTGAATATCAGCAATAATTTGCTTTTCAGTAGCCGAAAGGGTATTTACTATTATCTTTCTTGTGAATATAGATGCGTTACCAGCTCCAATATGATTATATAATCCGCTAACATTATTATAATACAATCTATAAGATGCTGGATTAAATTCTAATGACCAAGTATAAGGGGAAACCGTCTGAATGCCGACTCTATAATCCCCATCATTAAAACCAGAATACCATGCATCCCAATCCGCAGCATGATCTCGATTAAATCTTATAACTTCTATTCCTTCCTGAGCTAAATTAGATGCAATTAAACGATTAGAGCTAATACTATTAGCTCTAATAGAAAAATCCATTAATGCCAGTAATCCAATTGAACCAACTGAAATAACGCCAATAGCAATAATAACTTCCATTAGAGTAAAACCTTTATTTTTTTTAAAATTCAAAATCATGTTTTTTGTCATTTCGACCGAGCCGAAGGCGAGTGGAGAAATCTCATACTTATCATTTGTCAGAGATTCCTCGACTCGCTACGCTCGCTCGGAATGACAATTTGATGGTATTTTGTAGCTAAAGATAAATAAATTAAAAATCAATTACTCCTGCATTTGTCACATTTATACTTTGAGTTATGCCTGTTCCTACAATTCTTAAATCAATACTTCCAGAAACAGGAGCAACAGCTTCAGGAATAGTAAAAATAAAACTAGTTGGAGATGCTGGATTTAAAGAAGAAATTTCAATTTTGCTTGACATAGAAATGACCTCAAAATTCTCAGAAGCATTAGTATATGACTGATTATTATCCATATCAGCAAAAATAATATATGACTGCGGAGACGCAAGAGAAAAATAAACTCCATATCCATAAGGCATATTCGCTCCAAATTTTTGCGCCGTAATAGCCATATTTTGCGCTTTTCGCAAATTAAGAACAACTTCTTGAACAGATGATTTTAATAAATTACCTCTTTCTCCTCCCCTAAAATTAACTAAAACAATAGTTGTAATAATGACAATAACAGACATGACAATCAATATTTCAATTAGAGTAAACCCGTTATTCTTCATAATAATATTCTAACATAATTTATTTTTTATATCAAAATAAAATCCTTAAATACCAATCTAAAATTTGATTCCCATATAACATTACAATCACTGTAGCCAAACATAAAAATGGACCAAATGGAATTTCTGATTTGATTTTCTTTTTTTTAAATAAAATTAAAATAATCCCGACTATTGATCCAAAAACAAAAGATAAAAATAATGCTAACAAAATATTGAACCATCCAAGAACAAAACCCATAAAAACAGCTAATTTTACATCTCCTAATCCCATCCATTTACCTTTTGAGACTAAAACAATTAATAAAAAAAATACTGCTCCAGACAAACAAAGAAATAAATATAATAAATTATTATAATTTACTATTGCATATACAAAACTAATTGCTATCGCTGGATAAATAACTTGATCTGGAATAATATAATGCTTCAAATCGTAAACAAAAATTATTATTAAAAAACAAATTACTATTAGATGGTATATTGAATTAAAAAATAAAAGAAATAATAATCCTGTTATTAGTTCAACTAACGGATACTGCCAGCTTATTTTTTTATTACAATAACGACATTTCCCCCTTAAAAAAACAAAACTCAACAATGGAATTAAATCAAACCATTTTAATTCTATTTTACATTTAGGACAATGAGAACGTCCAATAACAATTGATTCTTCTAATTCCAATCTATTAATAACTACATTTAAAAAACTTCCAACGCAAAGACCAAAAATAAAAATAAGAATATACAATATAATCATGGTTTAAAACAATAAATAGGATCTGCGCAATCAATCCCGTATAAATTTCCATCAAAATCTCCTTTTAAATTTGGATGTTCTTCATTTTCAAGAACTACTCCTAAAATATAATCATTAGCCATATTCGTTGTTGTAGATAAAGTATGATAATAATAAGAAATTTGTCCTTGTTCTAAATCTTCAAGCGGAATTGCATTTATTATTCTGGATATTTTTAATTCATTGAAAAGAATCTCCCAATCATTATTATCAGCTATTGCATCTGATGGATATCCATTATTGTCGTTATAATATAATTCTAAAGCTAAAGATATATTTCTTAAATTTGCGACACGCTGAACATCACGAGCTTTTTCTCTTGCTTTGTTTAACGCGGCAAAAGCATTAACAGCCATAACTCCTATAATCAAAGAAACCAACATAAGCTCTATCAAAGTAAAACCTTTTTGATTTTTATGCATATTTTTTATTATACCAGAAAACACTATCCACAAACAATAACAGCCCTGATAAATATCAGAACTGTTATATCTAACCAGTTAACAAATTCATTTATGGAGAAATACAATACATTCCAGCTACATCAGGATCAGCATCGCAGTTACATCCAAAAACATTTGCACCATCAACATCGCCGTCTAAAGCGCTATGACCAAGATCTTCCAATACAGCCCTTAACACATAATTTTGCCTTAAAGCATCAGCCTCATAAAAATACTGATTAGGAGCTACGTCCAATGGATCTACTGGTACGCCAGACATCTGATTGCCTGTCTCTAAAGCAGTTACCATAGCAGCCCAGTCATTGCATCCAACAGCATCAGCATCACCAGGATATCCAGCATTATCATCATAATATATCTCTAATCCTAAAGCTATTTGTCGCATATCGCTCACTCTGCGGACGTCTCTTGCTTTTTGTCTGGCTGAATTCAAAGAAACCAATACAATACTAGCTAATATTCCAATAATTGCGATAACAACCAATAATTCAATTAAAGTAAAACCTTTTTGATTTATTTTCTTAAACATATTCACCTCCTTTCTTAATATATTTTTATTATATTATAATTATTTTATTTTCGACCTTTATCAATTTTTCAAAAACTTCTACATTCCTCCGACCAAATTATAAATAGGCATAAATACAGCAAGAACTAAAATAGCAACTCCCATAGCTAAAAATATAAGTAAAATCGGTTCAATCAACTTGCTCAAATTTTCAACGATTCCATCTATTTCTTTATTATAAAAAACAGCTAATTTATTTAATATAGATCCCATTTTTCCTGTTTTTTCTCCTGTTTTTATCATCTGAACAAATAAAGGAGTAAACTCTTTATGCTTTTCCAAAACAGAACTTAAATTCTTTCCTATTTTTACTTCATTTCTTGCTTTTAAAATAATTTCTTTATAAATAACATTATCAACAACTTGTCCAGAAACATCTAAAGCCATTATTACAGAAACTCCTCCTACGACTAAAGCACTTAAACTATCAGCAAATTGCGATAAATAAGATTTTTTTAAAATATTTCCAAAAATAGGCAACTTTAATTGAAGACTGTCCCATACGCGCCTACCTATTCTCGTATTAATAAATTGATATCCGCCTACAATTCCTCCGACTAAAAATATTAACAGCATCCACCACCAGACTAAAATAAAATCACTAACAAAAATAATAAGATTAGTAGTCCATGGCAATTCTTGTCCAGATTCTGTTAAAATAACTGTTAAATTCGGCATAACCATAGTCATTATTAAAACCCCAATAACAATAAATGTAAAAAGAACAAAACCAGGATAAAACATAGCTCCACGAACTCTTGTCATAAGATAATATCTTCTTTCAAGATAATCCGCTAAATAATTAAGTGATTCCGAAAGCCGACCAGCAACTTCTCCTGATTTAATTAAATTTATTGAAAAAATAGAAAATATTTTAGGATATTTAGAAAGCGCCTTTGATAATGATGTTCCGCCATCTATATCGTCAGCTATAGACAAAAGCGAATCCTTAAAATAACTTCCTGATACTTGATTACTTAAAGACCTTAATGACTGGACTAATGGAACGTTCGCTCCAACTAAAATAGCTAATTGTCTGAAAAAAACATATACATCTTTTGATCCAACTCTATCTAAGAATTCAATCCTCTTTAACGCAAACGACATTTTCTTATCAGATCTTAATTTAATTACTATAAGACCTTGTTTTTGTAGCACATTCAATGCGGCGTCTTGACTTGACGCTTCAATCACTCCTGTTTTCGTTTCTCCTTTTAGAGAACGCGCTAAATAATTAAATTTCATATTTATTAATTATTTTTCTAATAACATTAATAATTCTGAAACATTGTTTGAACGTATCTTAGCATCATCTAAACTAACTATATCTTTATTAACTAAATTAGCTAACGAATGATTAAGAGAAAGCATTCCTTCGTCAGAACTAGTTTCAATAACCATACCTATTTGATGAATTTTCCCTTCTCTAATCAAATTTCTAATAGCTGAATTAGCTATCATTATTTCTATTGCATTAATAACTCCTCCGCCTTTTTTAGGAACCAAACGCCGTGAAACAATTCCTAAAATAGAAGAAGCCAATTGCATTCTTATTTGATTCTGCTGATAAGGAGGAAAACTATCAATAATTCTATCAACTGTTTGCGCTGCAGTATTAGTATGCAAAGTAGCTAAAACCAAATGCCCTGTTTCAGCTGCAGTAACAGCACTACTAATAGTTTCAGCATCTCTCATTTCTCCGATCATTATAACATCAGGATCTTGGCGAAAAATTTCACGCAATCCACGATGAAAATCTTTAACATCTTCTCCAACTTCTCTTTGATCAATAATACACTTATCTTCTTTAAATAAATACTCAACAGGATCCTCAATTGTTATTATATGATCATTGCGAGTATGATTTATCTCGTCAATAATAGCAGCTAAAGCAGTTGATTTACCCTGCCCTGAAGGTCCTACTAATAATAGAAAACCTTGAGATGCTTTTGCGAATTGATGACAAATATCCGGCAAAAACAAATCTTTTATAGATCTTATATTATTCGGGATAAGACGAAGCGCTATGCTTATACATCCTAGCTGATGGTAAATATTAACCCTAAAACGAGCTTTATCTTCATAGCTTAAAGACATATCAATGTCTTTTTGTTTTAAAAATTTATCCTTCCTAACTTCTGACAAAATAGAAAAAGCTATACCCTTGGTATCTTCTGGCTTTAAAACAGGTAAATCAGTTATTGAAATTAATCTCCCGTCAACACGTAAAATAGGATACCTATTGGCAGATATATGAATATCGCTAGCATCTTTCTTAATTGCCATATCTATGATTTTATCAAGATATTTCTTATATTCTACATTATCCATTAATTTTATCCTTTCGTTTATTTAATATTTCTTTAATTTTAGCAACAATAGATGTTGGCGTAAAATGCGCTTTTACAATATAATCATTAGCTCCCATACTCTTACCTTTTTCCATATCACTTTTCTGACCCAAATTAGTTAAAAGAATTACGATTGCATCTTTTAAATCTGAATTATCTCTAATTCTCTTTAATACCTCAAATCCATCTATTTTAGGAATAATAACATCTAGAAGAATAACATCTGGATTTTTATTTACCTTTTCCAATCCCTCTTGTCCATCGCAAGCAGTATCAACAACAAAATTATTCTGTTCTAATTTTGACTTATAAACTTCCACCAAAAAAGGATCATCTTCTATAATTAATATATTTATTCTATCCATGCTTTATTTCATTTGAAGAAATGATAAAATCAGTTGAATCTGATTAAATTGTATGGAA
>JBHPFQ010000006.1:0-28457 GCA_042571625.1 Patescibacteria group bacterium
GCGAGACACTATTTACTACCAAAGAACTTATTTATTATAATTATAAGATAAATTAAATAACTTAATTTATCAACAGCAAATTAAATTTAAAACCCCGTTCCTATATTAAGAACGGGGTTTCTTTTTTTTAAAAAATATATTAATAAATATCAGTTTACTGTTGTAGCGTCATATATTTGGCCACTATCAATGGCCAAACAATCCGGATCAGATTGATCATGAGGTACTTTCACACTCACAGAGCCTTGGCATTCTCCTCCATTTCCGTCGGTGACAATAAAATTAATAACATAGACTCTTCCATCATAGAGCCCCGCTCTTTCACTCCTTACAATGGCGGTATCGGTTCCAATCCCCCAAGCATCAGGAGAATGTTTTTCACCACCTGAACTTATTTCGGTAGTTGATTCATCTGAAGTAATTGAAGTTACTTCAATTGTAATAACATCCCCATCAGGATCATATATCCCTAAAATATCAATTATAACTTCTTTATGGTTAGGCGACCATAAACAATCAATACTTGGGTATGCTCCAGAACAATCTGGAGGTAAATTTTTAGACTCAACAGTCAAGTCATAAAGAATTGGAGAATCGTCAGTTTGTGTTTGAAGTTTTGCTTCAATTTCTATATATTGCCCATCAGGAGTTGCATTAAGCAACATTCCATTTGCAACATCTTCCCATGCGGACCATGTTATTAAATCATTTGAACTTCTTGCTTTAACAGTGACAGCTGTTTCGTCTGGCTCATTACTTGTCCAAGAAACAAATCCCCACGGCATATCTAACTCTCCACTATCATGAATTACATTCCAAGACCCGATTTTAGTCGTAATATTCCGTGAGATTATCCCAGTCATATCAGAATAACTATAATGTTGTCCAACCCCTGTACCATTCATTCCTATTGTTAAAACAGAAAGGTCTATGCTATCAGAAGCTGGATCTATCCGATGAAGATACCCATCAGTGTAATTGCACGCCCAAACTTTCCCATCAGCATCAACAGCCGCGCCAGTAGAATACCCAGATGTACCTAAATCAATAGTCGCTTTAATAGTAGTTAGATCATTACTGATTCTACTTATCTGAGTAACAAGACTATTTACAGCCCAAACATCGCCGTCTTCAGTAACACATAACCCGCGTGTATATGCGTCACCCTGAGCACCATAGTTTAATATGGTTGCTGTACTAACGTCTATTTTTGCTATCTTACCTTGACCCCATCCAGCAACAAACAGATTATCGTTATTGTCGATTCCTAACCCGTAGGATGTGATGGTCAAATCAACCTTCTGGATAATTTTGGCAACCGTATCAATTCTAAGAACATAATTGCTTAAGCAAGAAGACCATAAATATCCGTTTCCATCCACTACAGCTCCATAAGAGCGATAAGGATAAATATCTATAGTATCCTTAATAACACCTGTTTCTCCATCAATATGAAAAAATTTATTCCTACTAAGCGTATATGTTCCAACCCACAAGTCACCGTTTGCGTCAATAGCGATTCCTCTTGGACCGCCACCAACAAACACCTCGAAGATCACGCATTCATCCTCCCACCACGGAAGGATTTCAGCGCCAGTTATCACTCCATCATCATTTAAATCCCTTGATGTTTCGCAAGTTGTATTGCCGTTCCGGTCTTCCCATTGTCCTGCTTCATAAAGCCCGATTTTTACAACTGTGCCAGTATTTCGATTTCCAAACCATACATTACCATTTTGATCAACAGTGGTTCTTGACGGATTTCCACTTGATGTTGGACCAGTCCTGTATCTGGCTATCTCCTTTCCTGTTTCTGTATTATATTTAGAAACCGTGCCCTCGTTAGAGTTTGGCACCCAAATAAATGGCAAAGTCACATTCTCCTTAGAGAGCTGTAATTGATCATGCACCGTATCATGCTCCACCCCAACAAGAATCCCTTCATCAAAATCAGAATCCAAAGTATACGTTCTTGCAATTGCTCCCCCAGACAAGAACAAAAATATAATAACAGACACCAAAATACAAATTTTTGTTTTTAAAATTTTATTACTCATTTTTTCTCCTTTTTTTCTGTTAAACTACAAATAAACTATAAAAACATAAAATTATCTTTTACCTGACATCAATTTACCACTCTCATAGGCATCACCCCCCTTTCTCTTCATCAATTTTCAATATTTATTTAATTATTAAAAAACATATATATTATCATTATAAGATAAATTAAATAATTTAATTTGTCAACAGCAAATTAAATTATTACCAATTGGATAGGCGGTTATTTTGCTGTCCCGACATTCGTCAGGACTAATATTTATAACCAAATTAAAATTTGGATAAATAATAGCAGGGCATCGTTGGCTATGTTAGAACCGAGATTCAACAATATGATGGGTATATTTATATCCCGGATTTAAGCCCATGCTTTTAATTTATCATATTTTATTCTACCCTGCCACTCGCTATTGTTTTAATCCAAAAAATTACAAGACTCTGATGCGTTGCAGAAATTTAGGGTTTCGGCGAACCGCTATCCCGTGAGACCGGTTGCATTAGCCTAATCCCGAATTTATTCTATCATATCTCAAAAAGAAAAACGAGGCGCAACATTTGTCACACCTCGTGTTTATCTCATCAAAACAGGAATTAAAAAAATTCCGAGAACCAAAAACCAAAATCCTTGACCAAGAAACAAAGAACAAAAGACCAATGACCACACTACCCACAAAAGAACAGACCGCCAGAATAATCGCCGCGGGCACAGGCCAATTCGACCCTGCTGCCGAAATTGAGCCCATCATCGTTAGCCACGAAGCGGAGCGAATAGTCAGCGGACCGCCAAGAAAAAGCGACTAAGTCCAAACCAGGAGTGTTCAAATCTCGTGCTATAATATCAGGATACATAATCATTGGTTCTATCGCGCCAGAAAGAACAAAACCAAATTTAGATAAGATTGCCATCTGTTCTCTCTGCGCAAAAATAGAATACCCTTGTAATGTATTTGGAAAGAATAAAACAATAATATTTTCGTTTTCCTTTCTATCCCAAATAGACTGATATCCGCTTTCCTTAATAATATTCACTTGTCCAGCTAATGTTCCTTTTCTATAATTGTGAAATTTTCTGCCAGGAAAGGTTTTAATATAGCTTTTGCCAACGCCTTCCAGTTGCCATTCTAAATCTCTACCGATATCGTCGCTATGACGTTTAGTCAAAATAACTGGGAAACAAACTCTTTTCAGAATATTAGCAATTTTAGGAATGCCAGAAATCATCTTCCATAAACGATGATATTCTTCTTGGAACTGCTTGTCTGTAATACCAGTATCAATATCTGATGACTCGTGTAATAATTGAATACGATTATCAGTATCAATTTTCGGCTGATTCAGTCGGTAATCCCTGTCTTCATCACAAACATCAAACTCTAAATTTATAGGATCCCATCGATTATACTTGTCAAAGAGCATTTTTGCAACTTTTCGAGTCTCTATGTCTAATTCATCGCGTAGAACCATCTTGACATTGGATAATCCACCCAGTTTATTACCAACAGCAACCCATTGATCAAAATCTAATTGCTCGTACTTCTTAACTTTTGAAAGATCCATGATTTTCTCCTCTCAGGCTATGTCTGAAAAAGTCTTTTGCCTCTCCCCGAGACATAGGATCCTCCCACTATGAAAGGATAGTTTATTTTATCAGATTATATTAAAAAAGTCAAGTTTTTAGGTCTAAAGTTCTAACCGTCCACGTCCCCTATTGAAAATAATCGCATGGGTAGGCGGTTATTTTGCTGTCCCGACATTCGTCAGGACTAATATTTATAACCAAATTAAAATTTGGATAAATAATAGCAGCCCTAAGGAGAATCGAACTCCTGTTACAAGGATGAGAACCTTGCGTCCTAACCACTAGACGATAGGGCCAATTGACCTAATTTAATATAAATTTTATAAAAAGTAAATAAAAGATAAATATTATTCTAGCTTTAAGAAATCAGCAATTTCTCCGCTTTTTTAGGTTCGTCCATAATTTCTTTGACAATTTTTTCCATCCGCATTCTTCTTGAACCCTTTACCAAAACAATATCTCCTTGTTTAATCTCATCCTGAACTTTTAACTTTGCTTCGTCAGAAGTTGAAAATCTAAATATTTTATCTTTTGGAAAGCCACGTTTTTCAGCCTCGTAAGCTATAAAACGCGCTTTATCCCCTACAGTAAAAATAATATCAGCAATTTCAGCAGCTTTTTCCCCGACTTGCTGATGTCCTTGTTCTGTATATATTCCAAGTTCTAACATATCACCTAATACAGCGATTTTTCTTTCTGATGAGATTTCCCGCATAAGCTCTAACGCCACTATAGTGGAAAGCGGAGAAGCATTATAAGTATCATCAATAATATATGTTTTCTTAATTCCTTTTATTAAATTGACTCTACCCGGTACAGAACGAAGCTTAATAAGAACAGAAGAGATCTCCACTAAATTCAAACCATAATGCAGTCCTACTGCGGCCGCTGCTGCGGCCGCATAAACTTTTTGCTTTCCAATAATTTTACTAAGTTTAATAGGCATTATGCTTCCTTTATATTCTATTTTAAAAGAAACTCCAAAATTACTTTTTTCTAAATCATTAATTTTGGTTTCATAATTATTAATTCTTAAATCTGCTCCATAACCAAAACCATAATACATTGTTTTAATTTGTTTTGGCAGATCATCTCCAACCATCCTAACTGTTAAATCGTCATAATTCATAACTGCCAAACCATCATCTCCAAGCGATTTTACTAATAATGCTTTTTCCTCAACTAATTTCCCTTTTTCAGGAAAAAATTCTATATGGCTTGGGAACTCTCCAATAGCTGTAAAAATACCTACTTTCACAGGAATAAAACTAAGTAAATATTCCATATCGCCAGGCTCAGCTACTCCCATTTCTAAGATTAAAATTTCTGGATAATTATTATCCCATATAATTGTTAATCCGGCTTTCAGAAAAATCTTCAACCAAGAAAATAAAGAACTAAATTTCATTTCTGGAGATAAATCTTGTCCTAAAATAGTCAGAGGAACTCCTATCTCATTATTATAATTCTTAATATTCCTTCTAACTCTAAACTGCTTTTTTAAAACCCGATAAATAGCTTCTCTTGTATTTGTTTTTCCAACACTTCCAGTAATAGCAATAATCTCAGGATCATATTTCCAAATAATAATCTTAGATAAAATCTTTAATATGTATTGAAGAATTTTACGCATAAATTTCTACTGCGGAGGTATCTCAAAATAATTAAATAAATATTCTGCCAAATTTTTAAAAGATGGACTTACTGAATCAGACGCAAATCTAATATCTTTTGGCTTATCTAATTTTACCAGAATAACAAACCTAGAGTCAAAAGCAGGAGCAAAACCAACAAAAGTATGAATAGTATCATCTTCAGAATATCCGCCTTTTTCTAAATCAGCAATCTGAGCTGTTCCTGTTTTCCCAGCTATGCTGTATCCATTTACCATGGCCGGTTTGCCAAAGCCATTTTCTACAACGCTAACCATCATTTTCGTTAAATCTTTAATTGTTTCAGGAGATGCAATCTTTCCAGATACTTGAGGTTCAGTATTTATTTCTCTACCATCTGATTTTATTATTTTCTGGACTAAAAATGGTCGCATTAAAATTCCTTTATTAGCTATCGCTCCAAAAGCGCTAACCAGCCCTATGGGAGTAACAGTTATACCCTGTCCAAATGAGATAACAGCCAAATCAAGAGATTGCCCCGCATAAAGATTTAAAAGATTTCCTCTAGCCTCTCCAACTATATCAATCCCTGTTGGCTCATCAAAATTAAATCTTTTTAGAAATTCCACAAATAAATCCTGTCCTAATTCTTGTTGAACAAAAACAGCTCCAGTATTAAGAGACTTCTCTAAAACTTGTATCATTGTTTGTTCGCCATAAACCTTATTATCAACATTTCTAATAACATTTCCTCCAAATCTAACTTCCCCAAAATCTATATATTTAGTTAATGGCGTAACCTTTCCATTCTCTATTCCAGCGGCCATTGTAAAAACCTTAAAAACTGATCCAGGCTCATAAGCTTTTTGAACTGCAGGATTAAGAAAAACATCAATATTCTCTACTTCGCTATACTTATTAAGATTAAAATTAGGCCAACTAGCCATTGCTCTTATAGCTCCACTTTTAGAATCCATAATAATAATAGTTCCGCTTTCTGCCTTCCATTTTTCAGTCAAATAACTTAATTCTTTCTCAGCTTTAAATTGAATATTTTGATCAATAGTTAAAATAAGATCAGAACCATCTATCGCATGTTCAAATTTCTGACCAAAGATCGGTATCCAATATCCGTTAATATCTTTTTCGCCTGTTAAAAATCCTTCCTTTCCGCTTAACTCTTCTTCATAATATTCCTCAATACCATATTGCCCAATTTTCTCATTATTATCAATCCCTCCAACAAAACCAATCAAATGAGAAGCTAATGAATCATTTGGATAGTAACGCCAAATCTCATCTGACAATTCTACTCCTTTAGCGTTTAATTCTATTATTCTACCCGCTGTTTCATCATCTATTTTATTTTTCAATGGCTCGTAAGGATCACCTTTCTTATTCATTCTTTGTAAAATAATTTCTTTATCTAATCCTAATAGTTCGCTCAATTTGCTAGATAAGCTATCTTTTTCTTCTTCTAAAATATTTTTAGGAACAATATAAGCTTTGCTAAATTCTTTATTAACAGCTATTGGATAGTATTTATCTTGTCCTTGTCTTTGACTAGCAGACAAATCCTGCGCAAATATCTCCCCTCTCTTAGGAAATAATGTTTGATAAAGCTGATGTTGGCCTTGAGCTAAAGCACTATAATAATTATGCTGTAAAATCTGTAAAAAAAATAAGCGAGATAAAATCCCGCAACCGAGCAAAAGAATAACTATTAACAAAAACAAAAGACGCCCATTATCATTTTTCATATTCTATTTTTTATTTTATCCTATTGTTTTATTATTGCAACCGATTTGTCTTTATTCAAATAAATCACTTCACTTGCATCAATTAAATTCAATGGCTGAATTAACTTATCAAGATTTGCTGGAGATTGACATTGCGCTGACTCTGTTTCTAGCTCTTTATTTTCAAATTGCAAATCTCCAAGATTTTCTTTTAATTGCCTAATTTGATAACTATATCCGACTAATCCATTCGCTTGAATTAAATAAAGAATTCCAAGAAAAAAAACAGAACATATGACTACCAAGCTTAAAATAGCACGGCCCCTATTATTCTGATATGATGTATGGATTCTTTTTGATTTGATATAGTTTGTCATAATTTATATTTTTATGCAAGCTCGGAGTTTAGCGCTCCTGCTTCTATGATTTATTTTTATTTCTTCTATTGTTGGAACAATCGGTTTTTTCGTTAATATTTTTAATTTATTATTCTTTGCCTCATCTCGAAAAAAATTTTTAACAATTTTATCTTCTAAAGAATGGAATGAAATTACTACTAATCGGCCATTTAATTTTAAAATTTCTAGCGCTTGAGGCAATGTTTTTTTTAAATTTTCTAGTTCGTTATTAACTGCTATTCTTAATGCCTGAAAAACTTTAGTCGCCGGATGGATTCTTCTGATTTTTCTATGTGGATACGCTCTAATTATCAATCCAACTAATTCATAAGTTGTTTCTATTTTCTTTCTTTTTCTTTCTTCAATAATTTTCCTTGCAATTCTCCTGCTAAATCTTTCTTCGCCATATTCATAGAAAATTCTTTCTAACTCTTCCTGAGCCCAATCATTAACAATCTCTCTTGCTGTTAAAGAATTATTCAAATTCATTCTCATATCTAATGGCTCTGTTTTTTGAAAAGAAATTCCACGTTTACTTTTTTCCAATTGCCAAGAAGAAATTCCCAAATCCAGTAAAATTCCATCTGGAGAAAAATCACCAGCCAACTTTTTCAAATCAACAAAATTTCCATGCTTTAAAATTAATCCATTAACACTTTTCAAATTCCTTAAAGATTCTTCATCTTGATCAATTCCTAAAACTTCTCCTCCTCTTTTAATAATTTCAAAACTATGTCCTCCTAATCCAATTGTGCAATCAATAAATTTTTCTCTTGGCTTTGGATTAAGATATTCTAAAACTTCTTTTAATAGAACTGGTTTGTGAAGCTTGTCCTGAAAAGAGTTAAGGATTATATCCCCAGCTCGTTCATCTTCTCGGCTATTGCCTGAACTTTCTTTGTGGTTTGCTTTTTGTATGATTCCCATTTTTCCTCATTCCAAATTTCTATTCTATTATATAGACCAGTTATAACAGCTTTTTTATTCAAGCCAGAATATTCTTTTAAATAATCAGGAATCAATATCCTTCCTAATCGATCTAATGGCGCTTCCATTGCTCCAGCAAGCATCAATCTGGCAAAAGCACGACTATCAGCTCTACTAATCGGCAATTGAGATAATTTTGCAGCCATCTGCTCCCATTCTTTCATTGGATAAAGATATAGACAATCATCAAGACCTCTTGTTATAACCGCTTTTGTTCCTAATTCTTTGCGAAATTTAACTGGAACAGCTAATCTCTTTTTTGCGTCAATTGTATGAAAATATTCTCCAATGAACATAGTTATCCACAATTTACCTTAGTTATCCCCACTTTCATCCACAATCTTACACCGTATCTCCATTATATTCCACTTAATTATCCCTGTCAAACACAATTAATCCACAGAAAAAATAAAAACTCGCATCATATAAGATACGAGTATTAATAATATTATTATTAATATTATTTAATCATCCGAAGTCATATCATTAATTTTTTTACCAAATCTGTTTAATCCTCCAAATGCTTTATGTTTCCAAACTTTAATCTGAAAAAGAAAAAGAAAAGATAAACCAATAATTACTCCGATTATTTGCAATACTCTAATAATTAAAGTAAATGCTACTCCGTTATATCCACCCAAGCCAAATAAATTAAAGAATATTGCCTGTGAAGTTTCATGAATTCCTAAAGAGCCTGGAACCGGAACAAAATACATAATCGCCGTAACTGCCATAAAGCCAAGAACCTGAAATATATTAACTTTCACTTGTAAAAAAGTAATTATCAACCAAGCAGCACATAAATAGAACATCCTACCAGCAAAAGCAAGCACAAATGCAGAAATTAGATATCTTGTATTATGAACAAATTCATAAATAGAATGTTCAATATCCTGAATATTGCTAGATAATTTTTTAACCTTGCCTACCCTATTTAGCCAAAAGAAATTGATCAAACTAGTAAAAAATCCTTTTCCACGGAATGCGCGTGAATAAAAAAGATAACCAGACACAAGCCAGATAAAAACAACTGACCAAATTATCAAGTTTAACCAATTAGGCAAATTAAAATAAATCAAAATATATGCCAATCCAAAAAGCATTATCATAGCTCCAACAGTCATATCAATAGCTTTATCAACAATAATTGAAAAAATATTTGTTGTCCAATCAAGATTGCTTTCTTCGTTCAAAATCATTCCTCTTAATGCTTCTCCGCCAAAATATACGCTTGGAGTCAGATAACTCAAAGTAAAACCAACAACACGTGCTTTAAGCGCGGTCCAAAAAAAAACTTTTTCTTTTGATCGACTTGATATAATAAATTTCCATCGGAAAATAGAAATAAGAAATGAAATTAAAAATAAAAACATTACTAATAGAAATTGCCACCATGACAAAATATTAGCTGAATTCCAAATTTGCTCCCAACTAAATTTTTGCAAAGCAAAAACAAAAAAAATAATTCCTAAAACTAATGATAAAAAAACTAAAAGAAATTTTTTCATAATTTAATAATTAAAATGCCCGCAATAAAAATTAAAAACATTACTAATAAACCTGGCAATAGCGAAAGATCCATATTAGCATGAACAATATTATGAAATATAGATAAATATTCAAGACAATCTAATCTTAAATAAAATATTACAACTTGTAAAATATCCGGGAGAATTGAAGCTCCAGCTCCGACTAATATAAATAGTTTATTCTTTGAAAATCTTATTATTAGCAATACAATCAACAAGCCAATCATCAAATCAATGAATATCTTTAAAACATTTATTGGAATAAAAATATTTTCAAGTTCGCAAACATATTCCCAATGCGGAATAAAATCAAGAATATAATGACTGAAAAAACCAAAAATAAAAGCCCAGAAAATATTCTTGCTTCGGGTCCCTAATGCTCCGCCTATAATAATATGTGAAGAAAGGATCATGTGTACAATAAAAATATAAAACTAAATTAGTGGACGATACTGGGATCGAACCAGTGGCCTCTGCAGTGTGAATGCAGCGCTCTGCCACTGAGCTAATCGTCCTATTATTATATCTTTAACTTATTAATTAATTTCTCATGAGGCTGTTCTAGAACATCGCGAAGAAATCTATCAAACATCTTATAACGATAATCAAATTCAGCCGTATCTAAAATCACATAATCAATTTCTTTCCCAACGTCCGCCTCTAAATCAGCTAATAAATTAGAAATCTTTCTCTTATTAATATTATCCCCTACCAACATAATATCAACTCTAGAATTCTCAGCATTAATTAAAACGCCAGAAATAATAGCCAATTTTACTCCACCCAAAGACCTTATTTTTTTTAGTATTTTCTTTTTTGACGTCGGGCTTGATTTTAAAATAAGAGTTTTTAATTCCTTATAAAAATCAAAATATGGATTAACAGAATAAATCTTTTTCTTATCTCTTCTACGAGTAACAACAAATCTAATATCATGCAATTTTTTTAATTCTCTTTTGCATGGAGAAGAGCTACTTTTGATTCTTCTAGCTATTTCGAAAAATGTAAATGATTGATCTTCATTACGTAAAAAAAGCTTTAATAATTTTACTTTAACGGGAGAATTAAAAATTTGTTCTAAAACTTCTTTTGCCATATTTTTATCTCTAAAAATTAATATCCGTTATTGCTTACAAGCAATAACGGATATTATTACCAGCTAGCATAACTGGCATTATTATAACTTAAAAATTATTTTAATTCAACGATTGCTCCAGCCTGTTCCAATTTTTTCTTGATTTCTTCCGCCTCTTCTTTTTTAACTCCTTCTTTAATAACCTTAGGAGCTGCGTCAACCATATCTTTAGCATCTTTTAATCCAAGCCCTGTAATTTCTTTAACAACCTTAATAACGGAAATCTTTTGTTCGCCAATATCCTTTAATTCGATATTAAACTCTGATTTTTCAGCTTCCCCAGCACCAGCTTCTCCAGCGCCAGATGCTGTAGTGGCAACAGCTGCGACAGGCATAGCGCTAACACCAAATTTTTCTTCTAAAACTTTAACTAGCTCTGATAGATCCAAAACACTAAGTTCTTCAATTTGTTTTACCAAATCTTTGAACTTTGTTGGAACTTCAACTTCTTGTTTTTTTTCTGATTTTTCTTCTGTCATAATTTTATATTAAATCGTAAACCTAAACTAACTATATAATTTGTTAATTTATGCTTCGGATTTTATATTGCTTAATATATATGTTAATTTTCTCATATTTCCCTGAAAAGCATTAAGTAATCCCGACATTGGAGATGAAATACTCCCAACGACTTTTGCTAATAATTCTTGCTTTGAAGGAATTGTCGCTAACTTAACCATTCCATTGCTATCTATATATTCTCCCTGAACTAATCCAGCTAACATCTTCAAATTTTCATTACTTTTAGCAAAATTATATAAAATTCTAGCTGGCAAAACTTCATCATCATATCCAAGCGCAACAGAAATCTGTCCATTTAAATCCTTAATTTTTACATTGTCTCCTAATCCAGATTGTTTTAATGCTAAATCAATTAAACTTTTCTTAGCAACCCTATAATCAATATTTTGCTCTCTTAATTTTCTACGCAATTCTTGCGCTTGATTAACTGTTAATCCAGAATAATCAGAAAAAACAATCGCCTTTTGTTTAGAAAACTTATCTGCTAATTCTTTAATAATTTCTTTTTTCTTTTGTTTTGTAATCATAAAAAATCTATGGCAAAACCATAGACAAAAACTACTCACCTCGATAGGACTTAAATGCCTATTGTCTATGGCTATTTAATATTGAGTTTATATTATTTTATTTCCTTTATCTTGTCAAGTATTTCGCTTTATTAGCATTATGTTCTTCAAAAGTTTTACTAAATACAGTTTCTCCTGTGTCTGGCTTTGATAAAAAGAAATTATATTCTGTTTCTATAGGATATATTGCTGCCTTAATTGAATCAAGCCCTGGATTACAAATTGGTCTCGGCGGTAAACCAATATTCTGATAAGTATTATATGGAGAATCAATTTTAGTATCATCAATAGAATATCGCCACTTATCTACGCCCAAAGCATAAGCTATTGTAGCGCATGACTGTAAAGGATAATTTGTATCAATCCTCTTCCAAAATATCCCCGAAGCAACCTGTTTATCATAATAGGTTCTTACCTCTTTTTCCAAAATGCTTGCCATAGTTATTATTTCATCAATATCTTTATCTTGGCTATCAATATCAAGAATTAATTTCTCATTTACTTTTGCTTCAAAATTATTTCTCATCTTATCAATAATATCATTAAGATTTTCATCTTCGCTAAATTTATAAGTATCAGGAAATAAATATCCTTCTAAATTTTGCGATTGAATAAGCAAATCTCCTTGATTTATTAATCCGGATTTTGCTAAACGCGCATCAATTTGCCTCAAATTAAATCCTTCTGGAATGGTAATTTGAATCTCGTTAATAAAAGCATCTCCTTTAAATATTTTTTTTGCTATTTGAATAATATTTAAAGACGGACTTAAAATATACTCTCCTGCCTGTAATTTTGCTCCCCATCCTTTATAATATACATATCCTATAAAAAGCTTGTTATTTCTTATTAAACCGGCTTCTTCTAAATCAATAGCAATACTTTTTAAGCTACTATCTTTTTCTACAATAAATTTTGCCTCAGAAACGTTATCCGTTAAAGGAGTAGCAATCTGATACCAAATAAAATAAAAAATAATCCCACTGATAAGTGAAATCAAAAATAGGATTAAGATAGAAACAAAAAAATATTTTAAAAATTTTATTGACATATTAATATGTTATTTTCCATACCTTCGCTCTCTTCTCTGAAAATTATTAATAACTTTTAAAAACTCTTTTTTCTTAAAATCAGGAAACAATTCCTTGGCAAAATGTAATTGACTTTCAGCGCAATTCCACATCATAAAACCTTTGCTATTATGTGGATCTTTATCGCTACCTGTTCTAATTAATAAATCTACAGCCGGCAAACCAGCTGTCCAAAGATTATTCTCAATCAAATTAGCTGTTACTTCTATTTTCTTATTTTTAGCGCTATTTAAAATATTTCTCACTGCGTCAATCATTTCATCAGTACCATTATAAGCAACAAAAAAATTTAGATATCTTTCATTATAATCTTTAGTAAGTTCAATAATATTTTCAAACGTCTTAATAACATTTTTAGGCAAGATTTCTCTCCATCGACCTATAATATTCACTTTTATTTTATGATCATGAAGCTCTTTTCTTTTTGAT
Organism: Patescibacteria group bacterium; assembly: GCA_042571625.1. Classification (GTDB taxonomy): domain Bacteria; phylum Patescibacteriota; class Minisyncoccia; order Portnoybacterales; family UBA2143; genus JBHPFQ01. Next base: position 13,647 of record JBHPFQ010000006.1, read on the forward strand.
AATAATTTAATATATTTATCGTAAATTTTAATTAAAAATTTGACCTCTAAGTTAGTACGTTCTGTTAAATTTTCCCACGAACCACCCCACATAGACATGCACTTTATTCCTTTATTTAAAGCGACTTGAAGCAATTCATTTCCAGTTTCCGCGCCTTTTAAATGTCCACGCCACGGCTTCAATCTTTTTTTCTTAGCCCAGCGACGATTACCATCTGGTATAATTGCTATATGTTGTGGAAGATTTTCTTGATTCATAATAATAAAAAATGCCTCTTTCTGGCTAATTATTCATAAAAATATATTATCATACACAGTTATATAATTGCAAGATGTGAATAAAAAATAAAGACATTCACAATGCCTTTATTTTTTCTGTTTTGCTGCAGGCGCGGAGGGAATTGAACCCCCGACCGAGGTTTTGGAGACCTCCATTATACCACTTAACTACGCGCCCATCTTTACTTCTTCATCTCCTTATGCGGAGTATGTTTTTTACAATTCTTGCAAAACTTTTTCAATTCTAATTTATCAGGAACTTTCTTTTTATTCCTTGTTGTATAATAATTAATTTTTTTGCAATCGTTGCATTGTAATTTTACTAAATGATCTTGTGACATATATTTTTAATCCTTTTATTATTCCTTTCTGAGCTGAGGGCGGGAATCGAACCCACGACCTTTTGCTTACCATGCAAGTGCTCTACCGACTGAGCTACCTCAGCGCAGTGCCCCGTTATTCAACGGGACGCTGTTTTTTATACCCAAAATAAATTTTGGATAAAAAACGCGTGGGCAGGGAGGGATTTGAACCCCCGTAGGCATAAAGCCGCCAGATTTACAGTCTGGTGCGTTTGACCACTCCGCCACCTACCCGTTTCTAGAGCCAACGGAGGGATTCGGACCCCCGACCAACGGTTTACAAAACCGTCGCTCTACCCCTGAGCTACGTTGGCACTTTTAAATAGCATTTTTATCTTCCTTATTCTTTTCCTTAATCTCTTTAATAATTTCCTTAACTTTTTTATCGCGCGAACCTAATTTAATAGCCATTTCTAAAGAAGCTTTAGCATCAACATAATTATGCTGTCTCCAATATAATAAACCAAGAAATTTATAAGCAGTAATATTTTTAGGATTTTCAACAATTAAATCAATCCATCTTTGTTCTTCTCTGGTTGGTTTTTCTAAATCACTAAAAGAAATTTCATTTTTTGATTCTTCATCTTTCTTTTTTCCGCCCATGCTTACTATCTTTATATCATCCATATCGTCTATATCATCTGAAATTTCTAAATTATTTTCTTTTTTATCCTTATCGCTATTTAAAAAAATACTATTCTTTTTTTCTAATCTTTTCTTCTCTCTACATCTAATCCACTCTCTAGATCTATGCGACATCATTTTAGACAATCCGCTTAACTTACAAATCCATTTTCCAAGAACATTTTCCATTTTAATGAAAACAATTTTCATTTTTCGCAGAAATTTTTCTAATTTAACTATAAAACTAAAAAAATACTGCCTAAAATTAATATCCAGACATTTTTGAATAATCCCTTTCTTATTATACAATATGGATATTTCTTTGTCGGATAATTTAAAAACAACAGGAATCTTGCGAATAATAATTATCCCAAGACCAATAAAACTAAAAGCAATAAGAATATAAAGAATAACAATAAACATAATTATTCAATTAAATCTCGTATCTAGCAAACTTTTCTATCTTAATATTCTCCCCAATCTTAGCAACAACGTCAGTAAGCAAATCTTTAATAGTCTTTCCAGAGTCCTTGATAAACGTCTGAGACAAAAGCTCATCCATATTTTCAGGATCCATTGCCGCAATATGCATAGATAAATCATGGGCTAGACCTTTAAATTCTTCATTTCTAGCCACAAAATCAGTTTCACAATGTAAGCTTAATAACACTCCAACCTTACCATTATTATGAATATAAGACTCTATTAACCCTTGTTTAGTTTCTCTTTGAGACTTCTTAATAGCTCTTTCTTTTCCTAGTTCTTCTAATGCCTGAATAGCTTTTTCTTCATCTCCTCCTGCTTTTTCTAAAGCACTTTTACATTCCATCACTGAAATGCCTGTTTTCTGACGAAGATTTTTTATTTTCTCGGCTGATATCATATTTTTATTAATTTAATATTTTTGACACCGATCCAAGAATCAATTCCAAAGATGAAATAGCATCGTCATTGGCCGGAATTGAATAATCAACAGAATTAGGATCTGCATTAGTATCACATAATCCAATGACAGGAATATTTTTCGCTCTTGCTTCTTTTACTGCTAAAGCGTCATTGTATATATCAATAACAAATAATGCTGACGGCAAACTAACCATCTCCTTAATTCCGCCAAAACGCTGTTCAAGCTTTTCTAATTCAACGCTAAAATCATGCTGTTCCTTTTTCGTATATTTATCAAGCTCTCCTGTCTTCTTTTTATTCTCCAAATCTCTGAAATATTTTAACCTATTAGAGATTGCCTGGAAATTAGTAAGAGTTCCTCCAATCCACCTTTCTGTAACATAATGCATATTAGACTCTTTAGCAGTTTTACAAATAATATCCTTAGCAGCTACCTTAGTTCCGACAAAAACAATCTTACCTTTATTCTCTTTTATTTCCTGTAAAAATTTTAATGCTTTTTTTAATCTTTGTTGCGTCTGCTCTAAATCAATAATGTGAATATTATTTCTACTAGTAAAAATATACGACTTCATCTTGGAATTCCATTTTGACGTTTTATGGCCAAAATGAACACCAGCTTTTAGCATTTCTTCTAAGCTGGGAACTTCTATATTTTCTATATTTTTTTCTTTTTCTTTAACCATTATTTTTCAGTATAACATATAATAAAATTAACGCAATACTTGCATAATTCTCTTTATTTTGCTATGATAAATTTATGAAAAAAAATACTCATCCAACCTACTACCCTAATGCTAAAGTTGTTTGCGGATGCGGAAATAGCTTTGAAATTGGGTCAACTCAAGAAAGAATAGAAGTGGAAATTTGTTCTGCCTGCCATCCTTTTTATACAGGAAAAGAAAGGATTATTGAAACAGGACAAGTAGAAAGATTTAGAAAGAGATTAGCTAAAAGAAATTCTACTTTTAATTCAAAAAAGAAAAAGTAAATGGAAAAAAACAATATTATAATTGAGATCCGATCAGGCGCTGGAGGAGATGAAGCGTCTCTTTTTGTAGCCGATTTATTTAGGATGTATTCACGCTTTGCTGAAAAACAAGGATGGAAAACAGGTTTAATTGAAAGCCATCCAACCGGTCAAGGAGGATATAGAGAAATTATCTTTGAAATCAAAGGTGAAAATGTGTATAATGAATTAAAATATGAAAGTGGCGTTCATCGCGTCCAAAGGATTCCAACTACTGAAAAATCAGGCAGAGTCCATACTTCTACCGCATCTGTTGCTGTACTACCACAAGCAAGCGAAATAGAATTTAAAATTAATCCTTCAGATTTGAGAATTGATGTTTATAGGGCTTCTGGAAAAGGAGGACAACATGTAAACAAAACAGAATCAGCCGTCCGTATTACTCACATACCAACTAATACAGTTGTAACGTGCCAAACAGAAAGAAACCAATTACAAAATAAAGAAAGAGCAATGAAGGTTTTACGCAGTCGCCTATTAGCCAAAAAACAAGAGCAAGAATTATCTAAAATTAGTGCTGAAAGAAAAGAACAAATCGGAACAGCAATGCGTGCGGAAAAAATAAGAACATATAATTATCCACAGAATAGAATCACAGATCATCGTATTAACAAATCATGGCATAATCTTGAAAAAATAATTGAAGGAGATCTAAATATAATTATTAAAACTTTCAAAAAATCATGAAAAAAAGAATATTCAGTGGCATCCAGCCAACTGGTTCCCTTCATATAGGAAACTATTTGGGAGCTATTAAAAACTGGACTGAACTTCAAAATAAATATGATTCAATTTTCTGCATTGTTGATTTACACGCTTTAACTGTATATCAAAATCCAAAGATTCTTCGGAAAAACATATTAGAAACTGCTGCTGTATTTTTAGCTGCTGGGATTGATCCTAAAAAAAGCGTTATTTTTATTCAATCACATATTAAGGAGCATGCTGAATTATCATGGATTTTAAATACAGTTGTAAGAATTTCGGAATTAGAACGAATGACACAATTCAAAGAAAAATCCCAACAGCATAAAGAGAATATCAACGTGGGATTATTTAATTATCCAGTTTTAATGGCAGCTGATATTTTGCTTTACAATACTAGCATAGTACCTGTTGGCGAGGACCAAACACAGCATGTTGAATTAGCTAGGACTTTAGCTCAACGCTTTAATAAAACTTATGGCAAAACATTTGTTATTCCAGAATCATTAATTAAGAAAGAACAATCTAGAATAAAAGGATTAGACAATCCAGCCAAGAAAATGGCTAAAAGCTCTGAAAATTTAAATAATTATATTGCCTTATATGACTCCCCTGAATTAATTCACGATAAAATTAAAAGAGCAGTTACTGATTCTGGAAGCGAAATTAAATATAGTCAAGATAAGCCAGCCATTTCTAATTTAATGACAATTTATCGTGGATTCTCTAATATGCCTTTTGAACAAATTGAAGAAAAATATAAAAATAAAAATTATTCTGATTTTAAAAATGATTTAGCTAAAGTTATTATAAACAACTTAAAACCATTTCAAGACAGATTGAAAACAATTAAAAGCAAGCCCGACTATATTGAAAAAATATTAAAAAAAGGCGCCAAAGACGCCGAAAAAATCGCTAAGAAGACAATGGTAAATGTCAAAAAGAAAATTGGATTAGTTTAGCAACTTCCCTTTTATCAATCCAATTAATTCATCTTTCTTTTCTTTTAATAAACCTTCTTTTTTAGCTTCAATTACCAATCGCATCACTGGCTCGGTATTTGAAAGCCGTAGATTAAACCACCAATCATCATATTCTATGCTCAAGCCATCTAAATAGCTAATGTTTCCTTTTGTATAAAATGATTCCACGTTTTCTAGAACTTTCTTTCTGCCATCTACCTCAAAATTAAGTTCTCCTGTATTATAATATTTTTTAAGTGGTTTAATAATCTCTGATATTTTTTTATTCTCCTGACTCATTAATTTTAATAAAAACAACATTACTATAAAACATGATTCAAAATTATTATTAGCGCCTAAATAATAATGACCTGATAATTCACCAGCAAAAACAGCTTTTTCTTCATGCATTTTCTTCTTAATGAAAGAATGTCCAGCGCGTGAAATAATCATCTGACCATTATTTTCCTTAATAATATCTCTAACAATCCATCCCACCCTTGAATCACAAATTATTTTAGCACTAGGATTTTCAACTAAAAATATCTTTGCCATTAAAGCAATAATATAATCGCTTTTTATAATTTCTCCTTTTTCATCAATAAAAACAACTCTATCTGCGTCCCCGTCAAAAGCAATACCTAAATTTGCTTTATTCTTATCCACTTCTTCTATCAATTTTTTTAAATTTTCCTCAGACGGATTAGGCAGATGATTGGTGAAAGAACCATCTGGCTCCCAAAATAAAGGTATAACTTGATATTGCAACCGATTAAATAATTCCGGCAAAACTAATCCAGCCATACCATTTCCAGCGTCAATAACTATTTTGAAATTAGACACTTCTTCCTCTTGAACAAACTTAAAAATGTTATTAATATAATCGCTTAAAATTTCTTTTTTAATTATCTCACCTTTAACTTCAGATGAATATAATTTATCTTGTGAAATAATCTCCTGAATATCTTTTAACCCAATATCTTCGCTAAAAGGAATAGAGTTTTTATCAACTATTTTCAATCCATTAAACTCCCGAGAATTATGAGAAGCAGTTACTATAATTCCACCATCAAAACCATATTCCACAACCGAGAAATACATCATAGGCGTAGTTATTAAACCAATATCAATAACATCAGCCCCTTGATCAATAATTCCTCTGATTAAACTTTTTGCTAATGCAGGTGAAGATAAGCGAATATCTCGTCCTACAACTATTTTTTTCGCTTTAGAAAAAATTACAAAAGCGCGACCTATAGCATAAACAGCTTCTTCGTTTATTTCTCTAGGATAAATTCCACGAATATCATAAGCTTTAAAAATTTTTTGATTAATTTCCATAAAATAATTTTATCCAAACATTAATAATTCCGGCTTTAAAATTAATGCTAAACCTAATAATAAAATAATAACTCCGCCAATTAGAGTGCTATATCTGCTATATTTATCAGTAAAACCAAGCTTATTTAAAGTAATTACTGCAACAATAAAGACTATTAAATCGTCAAACATAAAAATAAAAGTATAAAGTAAAATATATGAATAGTATGTTACCGCTCTAAGGTTACTTAAAGATAATGTATGCGTATAAATCGCAGGCAAACCAGCCGAGCAAAAGAATTCAATTAAATTAGTAGCAATAGCTAACACAATGACTCCAAAAATAGAAGCTAACATAACCGGATTAGCAACAATTTTCTCTGTCTGATTTTTTAGAAAACTTTCAATTTTTGAATTAGATTTAACCACTGAACAAACTCCAGGCCTCATAATAGCAAACTTTTTCAACTGAAGAACGCCAAAAACTACAGCCAAAATTCCAATTACAGTTCTTATAAAATTAACATAGCTAATAGCTAAAAAAACATTCAACCATGCTGAAAGCAAAATAAAATAGATAACACCTGAAGATAAAATAAAAATACCGCCAATTATCCACATCTTTTGACGAGATTTAATATTGATTAAAAGAGCAAGTAAAAATATTAATACCCACATAGCACATGGGTTAAATCCATCAATTCCAGCTAAAACAACTGTTAATATAGGCAAAGATAATGAAGAAAGATTAACCTCTCCAATAAATGGCAAAGATATAATTTGATTCTCTTCAGTAGGACAGATCTCTTTTTTATTCTTTTTTAATTGTTCCAATGAATCAGAACAATTAAGTTCAGAACATTCCTGAATAGCTTTCTCAATATGCAATCCTGATGTTTCCTCATTTAAAAATCCGATGATTACATCATTCCCAATAAATATAGCTGGCACCAACACTTTTTTTTCTTTACCGCAATTTTCTAAAAGATTTAAAAATAATTCCGCGTTTTTCTTATTTCCAAAAACCTCATACTGCCTAATCTCAAGATTAGGATATTTTTCTTTAATAGAATCTAAAAACCCTTCTGCTTTTTTACAATGCGGACAGGTTTCTCCATAAAAAAAATGAGCTATAATTGTATTTTCTTTGGCAAATACAAAATTAGAAAAGCTTAAAAACAAAACACTGATTAAAATAAATATTAGAAGTTTTTTCATAAACTTATTTCTCCCCCGCCCAAACAGACTTCTTTGTCATAAAATACAGCCCATTGGCCAGGAGCAATTGATTTTTGCAATTTATTAAAAACTAATTTTAAATTGTTATTTTTTGGCGGATATAAAACAGCAGATACCGAAAAATTCCTATAACGCAACTTAATCTTAATTTTTATTTTTTTCTTAATAATTTTGCCTGAAATAAAATTATAATTTTTTATAAATATAGTTTTATTATACAAAGCAGGATCTTTATCATTATTAGTTATTATAAGACAATTTCTATTTTTATCAAAATTTACTACTCGCCAAGGTCCACTTGATAAATTAATCCCTTTCCTCTGTCCAATTGTATAAAAATGCAAACCCTTATGTTCACCTAAAATATTGCCTTGCGTATCAACGATTTTGCCTGGTTTTTCTTTAATTTCTTGCTTAATAATTTTTTGAGAATCAAAACATAAATCTTGGCTTTGTTTTTGTTCCGATAGAAAATTTAACTTATTCTTTTTTGCTATTTGATAAACCTGCTTCTTTGTATAATCCCCTAATGGAAAAATAATATTTTTAAGATAATCTTGATTTAACAAACAAAGAAAATAACTTTGATCTTTTGTTTTATCTTTGGCTTTTAGCAATTCATATTTGCCAGTTTTATCCTCTCTAATTCTAGCATAATGACCTGTTGCAATAAGCTTAATCCCTTTTCTTTTAGCAAACTCAAATAATTTTTTAAACTTAAAATTTTTGTTGCAAAATACACAAGGATTTGGTGTTTGTTTATTCTTTAATGTTTCTAAAAAATATTTAATTACTCTATTTCTAAATTCTTTTTGGCAATCCACAATATAAAAAGGAATATCAAGCTTTTCACAAACTTTTTTAGAATTTTTAATTCCGCGTTCCCAATAAGCAAATTTTAAAAAAACTCCAAAAGGAACAAAGCCCTGCTGTTTTAATAAAAGCAGGGCTATTGATGAATCCACACCGCCGGATAAACCAACGACTATTTTTCTTCTGTCAGGCATTTAATAACTAATTGATTTCGTAAGTAATACTAACCGATACTTCAATCTTATTTTCTCCAGTTTCAATTTCCGGTGCAACAGCTCCTCCGCCTCCAATTCCGAGTCCTTCAGTCATTGCGAAATCCATATTTTTATAAATAGGAGCTCCTCCACCTTCGCTAAAATTAGTTATCCTAACTAATCTTATGCCTAATTGACCTGCTAATTCCTTTGCTTTATCTTTTACCTTATTAATCGCTTGTTCTCGCGCCTCTTTCAAAAGCTCATCTTGCTTATCAATAGAAAATTGCAAATTGCCAACCTGATTAGCACCAGCATCAGTCGCGCCTTGAATTAGCTCTCCTGTTTTTTCTAATTCTCTTATCTTAACTTGCAATGTCTGTCGAACTTCATAACCAGTTAAAACCCTCTTTTCAATTGAATAACTTCTTGAGTCAGGATATTCATATATAGGAAAGATATTAAAATTAGTTGTTTTTAAATCACTTTTATTCACTCCTGCTTTTTTAAGATATTCGCTAATTTTATTAATTTTTTCAGTATTTTGGCTCATTGCTGATGTTACAGTTTTTGATTCTGTAATAACAGAAACATTAATCAACGCCAAATCTGGCTTAGCATAAATCTCAGCGCTGTCAGAAACAGTAATTGTATTCTTGGTTTCTATTTCCTGACCGATATACCTTCCCTGTTTAATTTTATTACTAATTCCAAAAATAGTTGAAATTATAATAACAATTAAAAGAATCATTATTAATCCAATTAAGCAAGCCAAAATACAATGAACATGCTTACTATTTTTTACATCTAATTTTTTTCTAAACATTGTTTTTTTCTCCTATTTTTATTTCTTCTTCCTTTCTATCTTTTTTAATAACGCTCCAATGATAAAGATATAAAGGCAAGCCTACTAAAATAAACGATGAATTAGTCGCAGCATCCCTATGTCTTTGAACTCTAACATAATCTATTTTCTCTTGTTCTTGATACTTTGCTAGCCATCCTTTTAAAGCACTTATTTCTTCGTCTGTTAATTTATCTGTCAATTCTTTGTCATCCTGCCTTTCAATTAATTTTTCAGGTTCAATAGAACAAGGCACAAACATTGTCCTTTCATAATTTTGGTCTTTTTCAGCTTCAGTAAAAACATAAACTTTTAATCCCATATCAATAAACCTAATTGCTCCAACAATTAAGAATACTAATCCTAGCAAAGCAAATAAATATAAATAAATTGTTCTTATAAATGGCGAATATTTTTTTGGCATATGTTTTTGTCTTTTTAATTATTTAATTATAACAACGGCGCAATAATCAAAGCGACTATTGCCATTAATTTTAACAAAATATTTAAAGAAGGCCCAGCAGTATCTTTAAATGGATCGCCAACAGTATCTCCAACAACAGCTGCTTTATGCGCGTCAGAACCTTTTCCTCCAAAATTTCCTGCTTCAATAAATTTCTTTGCATTATCCCACGCACCTCCAGAATTAGACATTGTTATCGCTAAAAGAAATCCAGTAACAATAGAGCCGGCAAGAAGACCTGCTAAAGCAGCAGAGCCAAGATAAAAACCAACAAATACAGGAGCTAAAATACTTAATACAGACGGCATAACCATTTGTCTCAAAGCTGCGCCAGTACTGATACTTATACACTTTTTATAATCCGGCTTTGCTTTGCCTTCCATAATCCCTTTAATAGTCCGAAATTGATATCTTACTTCCTCAACCATAGACATAGCTGCTTTCCCAACAGCTTTCAAAGCAAAAGAACAAAATAAAAATGGCATTAATCCACCTAAGAAAAGTCCAATAACCACTCTATAATTCATCAAATCAATAAAAGGAAGTTTAACCACCTGTCCATAACTTATCATCAAAACTAAAGCAGTCAAAGCAGCCGCGCCAATAGCAAATCCCTTGCCAATCGCTGCAGTAGTATTACCAACCGAATCTAAGTTTTCTGCGCGTTCGCGAACATCAGCTCCCATTTCAGCCATTTCGGCAATACCAGCTGCATTATCAACAACAGGGCCAAAAGTATCAGTAGCTAAAGTCATTCCAAGCGTAGAAAGCATTCCAACCGCGGCAATAGCAATACCGTAAATCTGACTCCATTGATAAGCATAAAAAATAGCTATGCAAATAATAATAACTGGAATAAACGTACTGTATAATCCTAAAGCAAAACCAGAAATAATATTAGTTCCCGCACCTGTTTGAGCAGCCTCTGCTACGCCCCTAGTAGAACTATATTTATCAGAAGTATAATATTCCGTAATCAAGCCAATACATAAACCAGCTAATAATCCAGTCAAAAATGATTTAAAAATAGACATCCCAAAACCAAGATATTGTATTAAATAATAAGCGCTTATACCCATTAAGATAGTTGAAAGCCACATTCCGCGATTTAAAACTTTTTGCCCTGAAGCTCCAGGCATATAAGCAGCTTCTTCTTTATTCAATCTATTTGAGCTAAACTTCACAAAAATATTACTAATCAAGCTAACAGCAATTCCAACAGCAGCCAAAAGCATTGGTAAAAGAATTCCCTTGTTCCCTACAGCTACTACCGAACCAATAACCATTGCCGCGATAATGCTATCAACATAACTTTCAAAAAGATCCGCTCCCATTCCAGACACATCACCAACATTATCTCCGACATTATCAGCAATCACCGCTGGATTTCTAGGATCGTCTTCTGGAATGCCCTGTTCTACCTTTCCAACTAAATCCGCTCCAACATCAGCCGCCTTGGTAAAAATTCCTCCACCAACTCGTGCAAATAAAGCCACGCTTGAAGCTCCAAATCCAAAACCATAAATAATATTCGGATCTTCAAAAATAATATAAAGAATAGTAATTCCTAAAAGACCCAATCCAACCACGCTTAAAGCCATTACACTTCCGCTACTAAAAGCAGTGTTAAGTCCAGATTTTAAATCTTTTTTTAAATTTTCAGCTGTACGAACATTAGCAATTGTAGCTACTCTCATGCCAATCTGGCCTGATAAAGCGCTCAAAACAGCTCCAAAAATAAAAGCGTAAGCTATTTTATAATTAAGAAAATATAAAAGAAATCCAGCAGCTATTATAACAAAAACAGCTAGAATCTGATATTCTTTATTTAAGAAAGTCATTGCGCCTTCACGTATTATCTTACTAATACGATCTGCTTTTTCAGATTCAACTTTCTGCTTTTTAATCTGCCATGCTAAAAACCCGGCAAATATTAAAGCGATTATCGGAACACCTAAACAAAAATATATTTGAGTTGACATATTTTAATTATATTAATTATATCTCCTCCTTAATAATTGTATTATTGCATATTTGTTTTTATTTGTCTATCAAAACTTACTTCCTCAACGCATCAATTGGATCTAATTTTGCCGCTTTGAACGCTGGATATATACCGAAAATAAGACCAATAGCTGTAGCCACGATAAACGCTGCCACAACCGCCAGCCACGAAATTACCAATGGCCAGTCCAATCCTTGCCCTCTTGCGATAATTCCACCGATTAAAGACATTGAAATGCCAATAACAATTCCAATAAATCCGCCAAGACAAGTTATAATAATACTCTCAATTAAAAATTGCAAAAGAATATTTTTTGAGCTGGCTCCAAGCGCTTTGCGCAATCCAATTTCATGAGTTCGTTCGCTCACAGACACAAACATAATATTCATAATTCCAACTCCACCAACAATCAAAGATATAGTAGCCAAAAATCCAAGAAGCAAATTCAAAATCATAGAAACATCATTAACTCCCTCTAATATTTCTGTCATAGTTATAATCTGAAAATCATCTTTATCTGGATCGCTAATATTATGATTACGCCGCAAAAGCCGGCTTATTCCTTCAATCGCTTGCGGGAAATAACTTGGATCTTTAACCATTAATACTATTTCTGAAATATAATCAATACCCATCACTTCCTTGAGAGCTGTTTCAATAGGAATATATAGAAAATCAGCAGAATCAATTCCTCCAAATGATGATAATCCTTCAATATCTATTATTCCTATAATTTTAAAATTTTGTCCTTTTACCTTTATTTTTTTACCAATCGGATCTGTTTTTTCAAAAAGCTTTTCAGCTAATTTATTACCTAGCACAGCTACTTTTGCTAAACTCCTATCTTCATCTTCTGTAAAAAAACGACCTTTTGACACTTTAGCAATCTTGTAAACATTAACAAAATCTGGATTACATCCATAAATAAATGTTTTTTTCTCGTTTTTCCCATATGAAATCCATTCCTGACCAAGAACCTGCCCGCTAATAGATTCTATATATGGAAATCTTGTCTTATCTCTCATATCTTTAATATCAGATGTTTTTAAAGTTGTTACCTTAATCCCACGAACCATTGAGACCATAGATCCAATTTCGCCAGCTCCTGGAACCTTAATAGCTATATCAAGCATATTTGGACCAAACGCTTCTATTTGATTTGTTACATATGCTTTCAATCCCTGGCCTAAAGATAAAATAACAACAACAGCGCTCACACCAATAACAATTCCAACAATAGAAAAAATAGCGCGAAGCTTATTCGCTTTTAATGCTATTATTGATTGTTTGAAAATTGATAATAATCTCATTTATTCATACCTTAACGCTTTGATCGGATTTAATTTTGAAGCTCGATATGCTGGCCATAATCCAAAAATCAATCCAATGCTCACCGCCATTAAAACAGAAATAATTATAGGCATCAACGTAATTACAAATTTCCAATTATAACCGAAATAGTTAACTCCAAAACTAATTAACCAAGCTATTATAACTCCTAAAACGATCCCAAGCGCTCCGCCAATAGAAGTTAAAAAAACGCTTTCTATTAAAAACTGCGTTAAAATAGAACTTTTCTTTGCTCCTAAAGATTTTCTCAAACCGATTTCTCTAGTCCTCTCATTAACAGAAACAAACATAATATTCATAATCCCAACTCCTCCAACAATTAAAGATATCCCCGCCACCATTGCTAAAAATAAACTTAAAGCCAAAGTAACAGACCCAAGCATATCTAATGCTTGGGCGGTACTCCTTACTGAAAAATCATCCTTAGCAGGATCGCTTATATTATGGCGATGGCGAAGTATATTTTCACTTTGAGAAATTACTAAATTTACATTTTCTTCTTTATCAACCTTCCCACGCAAAAAAGCAACATGATCAATACCTAAAAGAATTTTCTGAGCTGTTCTTACAGGAATAAAAATCTGTTCATCATTATTCTGAAAACCAGAAGCGCCCCTCTCCTCCATTACTCCAACTATTTTAAAACTTACTTGATTTATTTTTATTCTTTTCCCAAGAGCATTATCTATCCCAAAAAAATCTTTTTTAACTTCGCTTCCAAGAACAGCTACTCTAGCCAAGCTATCTACTTCTTCCTGTCTAAAAAAACGACCTGAACTAACAGAAGTATCTTCAACATTTATATAAGAATAAGATACGCCAAGATAATTCAAATCCTTACTTTTATTTTCAAAGCTTGCTATTCCCTGCCCAGAAACATAAGGAGAAACAGCTATAAAATGAGGTAATTGTTCTAATGCCAAAGCATCTTCATATGTTAAAGTAGTTATTTCAATTCCCATTGCAGCAGCAGGAGGACCCTGATCTCCTCCTCCGCCAGCCATTATTCCAACTATATTTGAACCCATTGCTTCAATCTGCCCTACTACAAATTGCTCCGCGCTAGCTCCAACAGCCATAACTGAAATTACTGCTGAAACACCAATTATAATTCCAAGCATTGTTAAAAAAGAACGGCCTTTTTGTAAAAACAAATTCCGCCAGGAATATTTTAAAGTATCAATAATATACATTGATCAAAATTTATTTAATTATCCCGTATTTAGCTAATTTTTGTTTTTCAACAACTTTATCAGAAATTAATTTTCCATCTTTTAGCTCTATAACTCTTTTAGCACATATTGCTATATCGCTTTCATGAGTGACCATAATAATAGTATTGCCTTCATCATTCAAATTCTGCAAAATTTCCATTACTTCCTGACCTGATTTACTATCTAAATTTCCTGTTGGTTCATCAGCTAAAATTAAGAGAGGATTATTCATTAGCGCTCTAACAATAGCAACTCTTTGCTGTTCTCCTCCAGATAATTGATTTGGCTTATGATCCATTCTATGGGAAAGCCCTAACTTATCCAAAAGCTCTTTTGCCCTATGTTCAGATTTCTTCCTATCTAATTTTGGTGTATAAATAGTCGGAAGTAAAACATTATCCAAAACACTTGTTCTTTGAAGAAGATTATATGCCTGAAAAACAAAACCGACTTTCTGATTCCTTATTTCTGCAAGCTTTTCATCATCAAACTCGCTAACTTC
>JBHPFQ010000007.1:0-25583 GCA_042571625.1 Patescibacteria group bacterium
ATCTTACGATCTAATTCTTACTAAGTATGGAACTGGCGGAAGTTATAATCTGCCAAATAGAATAATTTTAAACTTTAATAAAAAAACACCGAATGATATTATTAGAATTATAATTCATGAAATTATTCATTTATTAATTCAGCCGCTTATTGAAAAATTCGAAATAGAACATTGGCCAAAAGAAAGAATTGTTGATTTAATGTTATCTAAAATAATGCCCGAATTAACTAAAATGCAGAAATTATCACAAAATACGGAAAAAATAGATAAACTTTTTAACAAATTCTTTCCAGATATTGAAAAAATAATCAAAGAATGCGCTACTCAATGAAAAAGGACAGATATTATATATCCGTCCTTTTATTAATTAACAATCAGAACAGTCAGCGCAATCGCAGGAACAATCAGCGCAATCGCACATATAAGAACTTTCTATTTTTTAACATCCGCCCATTACTTACTACTTTCATTTGCAAACCTAAACTAGAACCATATTTTATAATTTCTATCAAATGTGGATAAATTGTAGGTTCGCCACCTATAAGTAAACATTCTTTTACGCCTATTCTTGATAATTCGTCTAAAACCTGAATGATATAATCAAAATCCATATAATACTTTTGCTTAATCATATTTCTAGCATAACAATAATTACATAAATTATTACAAGAATAAGTAATTACCAGCCATGCTGTCTTAATATCTGCCATAGCGATCTCCTCATTATGCTTAATTGCTTGATTCAATAAATGTTGTTAATTTATTTATATTAAAGAACAAAATTTTCACTTAACTATAATTTACAATAATTTTAGGTAAATTGTCAAGTTCAGCCAAACGCCAAAAATCAGCCTATATATAAAGAACAAAGTTTTTCCAAAAAAAAGAAGGCTACCCTTCGCAAAGGGCAGCCCCTCGTTTTTTTATGATTACTTTTTCCAATCCTTGATAATGATACTGCTACCTTTTTTATAAAGGATTAGTTTTTGTTTTTCTCTGATTTTTAAAGTATCAACAATTTCTGCAGGAATGACAACAGCCATACTACGTTTCCCTACGCGTGTTGCCTTCCTTATATATTTTTTTATTTTAGCCATAATTTTTTTGCTCATTACATTGCTACGTAACATGCTACTTACATTGCTACGTAACAATTTTATTTTATTATAGCAGGAAAATGAAAGTTTTCCAAAAAAAAGATAGATTTTTCCGATAAATTGAAGGGTTACCCTTTCGCAAAAGGGTAATTCCCTTTAATTTTGCGGTTTAAAATCTATCCCTCTTTTTTTGGAAAAATTTATTCTTTGTTTATTTTATAGATTCCTGCTTTCGCAGGAATAACAAAAAAGTTTTGCTACTTACATTGCTACGTAACATGCTACTTACATCATATTTATTTTACACAACCAAGCTGATAACAAAACTCCTATGCTATCTATCATAACATCGCTTATTACTCCGTGCCTGCCAAGAATAAAACTTTGGTGATATTCATCTGATATAGCATAAAGAATTGCAATAGTGATTGCTAAAAATAAAATCTTCTTTTTTGATAAGCCGTGATCTCTTAATGCTCCGATCAAAAGAAAAGTTAAAATAGCATATTCTAATATATGAGCTGTTTTACGAAAAATAGTATCCCAGAAAAGTGGAAATTCAGAACTAATGCTTGATTGATGAGACAGAAAAAATATCAAACTCATCCATAAAACAACTGGTCCCCATTGTTTAATGATTTTAATCATAAAAAAAATCGCCTTATGAATGAATTATACCACAAGGCGATTTTATATTGAATTTTTAATTAATAACTTTTGGTCAACTTCTCTATGATCTTTTCACATTTTTCTTGAATGCTTGTTTCCTTGTTGACCTTAATTAAAGAATCATCATCCATACCATAAGTATCATCCCAGTGGCTTAAAGCCACTATTTCTATATTATTATTAATTTCTCTTATTTTTCTGAATATATCTGCAACTTCTTCTCTGCCCGGAAAAGAATCAACTATCTTTTCTGTAAAAATAACTTGATTAAAATGCAAACAAAGAGATGGTATGTCTTTTGTCTCAAAATCCTCTTTATTCTTAGCTGAAATATACGAATGCAACCCAAGAAGATCAAACAAATTTGCTAAATAACAGCTAATGTCATTATCTGAAAATAAACAAATGCTTTTCATCTCACTCTCCCCTTTTTAAAGATTAATAAACTAAAGATCCAAAAACTTCAAAAATTCCTTCAATGATTTTGTGTTCAAGATATCTTTTTTTTCAGCCCATCCACGGCGAGCTGTTCCAATACCAAACTTCATCATTGAAAGCCCTGAACTGCTATGCGAGTCAGTTCCAAGAATCAATTTAACATTTTTTCCAACAGCCAAGCGAATGTCTGTATCTTTTAAATCCAATCGCGCAAAATGCGCATTTATTTCTAAAGCAGTTTTTGTTTTCTTAGCTATCTCTAATATTTTTTCAAAATCCAACTGATATGGTTCTCTTTTTAAAATAACCCTTCCAGTTGGATGAGCAATTACATCAACATTGACATTTTCCATCGCTTTTGTCAATCTATCAGTCATATCTTTCTTAGAAATCTTAAAACTAGAATGAACAGACGCTAAAACAATATCCAGTTTAGATAAGACTTCGTCATTAATTCCTAAACTTCCATCTTTACGAATATCAACCTCACATCCTTTTAATATTTTAATTCCAGAAATCTTTTTATCAATTTTATCAATTTCTCTCATCTGTCTTAACAATCGTTTTTCATCCAAAGCTCCTGATATTTTTAAGAAACCAGCATGATCAGTAATAGCCAAATACTTATATCCTATTTCTTTAGCCATTTTAGCCATTTCTTCAATTGTATTCTTTCCATCGCTCCAATCAGTATGAATATGACAATCGCCTTTTATATCATTATATCCAATTAAATTAGGAAGTTTGCCAACAAAAGACGCTTCTACTTCTCCTGCGTTTTCCCTTAATTCAGGCTCAATATATGATAAATCAAGAGCTTGATAAACTTCTCTTTCGGTCCTACCAGCAATATGTTCATTAACAGATTTTTTCCTTATAAAAACTCCGTATTCATTTAATTTTAAATTCTTTTTGATAGCAATCCTACGAACAGCAATATTATGATCCTTGTTTCCTGTGAAATACTGCAAGGCCGCGCCAAAACTTTGTTTTTTAACCACGCGTAAATCACAATCTAAACCATTTTTAAAACGGACTGATGATTTAGTTGAACCCTTTACCCAAACTTTCTTTACTTCTGGAAGATTCGTAAAAAACTCCATTACCTTTTCAGGATTTCGTGAAACAACTAATATATCCCCATCTCCGATTGTTTCTTTCATTCTTCTGATTGATCCTGCTATGCTCGCACTTTCAACTTCTGGAATTTTTTCAAGGCGATTTAATATATCTTTAACAAATGGAAAAATAGAACCAAGCAAAAATCTTCCTTTACCAGCTTTAGCAAATTCAATTCCTTGTAAAATATTATCCTGACTTTTTTGCCCAAATCCTTCTAACTCTTTAATCTTGCCTTTTTTAGCAACTCTTTCTAAATCTTTTAAATTTTTAATTTTAAGTTTTCTATATAAAATCTTAATCTTTTTAGCCCCAAGCCCCTCAATCATTAATAACGACTCTATATCAACAGGACATTCTTTTTTCAGCTTTTTATAATTCTTAATTTTGCCTGTTTTAATATACTCTTCAATTTTCAAAGCAATATTTTTCCCCACTCCAGAAATATCTTCCAATGCTTTTAATCCTCCTTGCTTATAAATATCTTTAACATCTTTTTCTAATAGCTCTATTGCTCTACCAGCTTTTTCATAAGCTTGCGGCTTAAATTCAACTTCTTTTAATTCAAGAAAGTCAGCAATCCTATAAAATATTTGAGCTAATTCAAAATTTATCATTTTGGCGCAGGCGGTTGTATATCTTTTATCTGTGGGACTTTAGGCATTTTTTTATCTTTAGATGATATCTCGCCTAAACAGAATAATGGCAAAAGAGCGCTAATGAAAATAATAATTCCAACTATAATAAAGAGCGCGTTAAATCCCCACTTATCTGCAACTATACCTCCGAGCGCTCCAGCAATTCCAGTGCTAAATCCTACAAAAGAACTGCGAGTACTCCAATCAAATGCTTCTCTTCCTTTATCAATATGACGAGTAAAAATAGCTGTATACCCTGGAATGTTCATCCCCATTCCAATAGCATAAATCCCTTGCAATAAATAAATATGCCATGGCAAAGAAGCAAAAATATAGCTAAAAATAGCAATTGAAGCTAATAAAGAGCCAATAAGAATAAAAAGTAAATCATCTTTCTCTCCATGATTACGATCTAAAAAAAGACCAAACGGGATAACAACCAATGATTTAACAATCCAATAAATAGCAGCAGAATATCCAATTACCTCTAAATTACCACCAGCAATACGGTCTGTTATAAAAACAGCAAAAACAGGTACAACAAAACCCAGTCCACTCATTAAAACAACATCAGTTGCAATTAAAACTTTGATAACATGATTAAATGTTTTTTTCATAATTCTATTATATCAAAATTATAAAAAATAGAAAATAAACAAATTATCACTTATTCTTTATTTATCCCCACGGATGGCAAGTAGATAATTGTTTTAATCCCATTTGGATTCCTTTAAATATTCCATATTTTTCAATGGATTGTTTTGTATATTCAGAGCAACTAGGATAATGCCGACATCTACCCAAAATCCGCAAAATAGGAAATTGACCATGATCCGGAGATATGGTTTTTTGATAGATAACAATTAAAAAAATAATAATTTGTTTCATTATTCCTAATATTTCTCAAATTCAATATTTAATCCGCATTAGCCGCAATAATTCCAAATATCATCCAAAGCATTAATTGACCTTGTTGAAGAGTCCAAAAGAAATGATCAAATAATCCAATTATCAAAATAGCTGGCAATAACAAACAAAAAATAAGATGCTTTGATTTAAGAGCGCTCTTAAATAAAAGAAATATAAAAAATAAAAATATAACTAATCCTATCAAACCGGTTTCACTAGCAATTAGCAAATAAATATTATGGACGGGCTGATGAGTCCAACTTGCTAAAAGATCATACATATTTTTAAATTCCCAAACAAAATTACCAATACCTAATCCTATAAAAGGATAATTAGCAATAGTTAAAAAAGCTGTATCATTATAAAAAACTCTCATTGAAAAAGATTTTTGCTCCGGCGAAATTCTAAATCTTGATGATGCTTCGGGCCATGATAGACAAACAAATATCAAGCAAAAAATAGATAGCAACAATAAAATAAATATTGATTTCCTAAATAAAACTTTATTCTTCTTTTTAATTCCTGACCAGAAATTAATCACAAAATATATTAAGCTAAATAACAAAAAAACAAAAATAGAAGTTCTGGAGAAAGAAACAAACAATGCGAACAATAATGTAAAATACGCGATCAATAACAGACATTTTTTAATATGCGAATGCCCTTTATCCATCCATACGAAATATAGAAGAAATATGCTAATTAATAGAAACGCGGCTAAAACATTCGGATGTGGAAATGTTCCATATGGCCTTATCAATTTTATTGAATTTACAACAAAATTAGCCACCCCTGTTTTTTCTATGCTTAAAGGACTTTCTGCAAAATATTTAAACCCTAAACTTGATTGAATAGCATACTGTCGTATAGCAATACACGACTGAACTAATCCACTGAATATAAATATATAAACCAATCTCCTAAAATTAATTTTAAATTGATTTTTCCCATAATCCTCAAACTCATCATCTTCAGAAATCTTTAGGCAGAAAAACATGGTGGATAAAAATATGTATGATCTTTTAGCAAGTTGGACTCATCATCTTCAGAAATAAAACAAAGATTATTTTTTAAATAAAAAAATAAAATCACAAACTCTAATAATTTAATCCACTGATAAAGTCCTAAATATAAATTGCTTGCTATTGAAATTGAATAAAAGCTAACTATTAAAAAAATTACAAGCCAAAAACCATAGCTTTTAAGCGTTCTTTCTATCCGTATCTTAAAATTTTTAAAATATCGCTTAGTTTTATTCCGCCAAAACCAAAGCAAGAATACAAAAATAAGGAGAATATCAGTTAAATAAAGATAAGCTGAAGCCCACTCATTAAAACTCCCACTCCATTGATATAAAATAACCCTTGTTTGAAAGGGTATAGAAAAAACAAATAAATAAAATAATATTCTTTCAAGTTTTCTTAACATTATAATTTTTCAAATTCCTCCCTAACTATTTTTCTATCGTCCCATGAAATTTTCTTACCTCCAGCTACGCACATCCACGGTTCACACCCCTTCCCAGTAATAATCACTATATCCCCTTGCTCAGCTGATTGCAATGCTTTTTGAATTGCTTTCTGCCTATCAATTATTTTTATTGCTGTTTTATTTTTAATTCCATTCGCAACCTCATCTATTATTTTTTGAGGATCCTCATCATAAGGGTCTTCATTAGTAATAATAATCTCATCACAATATTTATCAGCGATCTTCCCCATTTCCTGTCTTTTCCACTTATCTCTACCTCCTCCAGCAGAACCTAAAACACCAATTATTCTATGATTGAATAATTTAGCTGTTTGATAAACCTTTTCTAAAGCATCCGGAGTATGCGCGTAATCAACAATAACCGTAAACGGCTCTTTAATAATTATTTCAAGACGCCCAGGTATGTTTCTAATATTTTCAAAATTTATTTTATCTAAAGAAATATTTTCTGATAAGCATATTGTTATAGACGCCAAAGCATTATAAATATTAAATTCTCCTAGTAAATTAGTTTTAAAATTAATATTATTAAATAAAAATTCCGCGCCATTGCGAGTTAACTGAATATTCTTAACATCTTTTAAACTATATATAAGTTTCTCTTCTCCAAGATCCAAAAAATAATCAGCATTTTCATCATCAGCATTAACAATAATTTTTTTTGCTATTTTGAATAACTCCCCTTTAGTTTTTTTGTAATTTTCAAAACTACCGTGCGATTCAATATGTTCCAAAGTTAAATTAGTTAAAACTGCTGTTTGATAATTGATAAATTTATGACGATATTGCTTAATTCCTTCTGAAGTTGTTTCTAATATAAGATAATCACACCCTTGATTAACCGCTTCTCTTATAAACTTTTGGATTTTAAATCTTCCCGGCATAGTCATTTTCAAATCATTAGGCCATATTTTGTCTCCAATCTTAAATTCCACTGAAGAAATAGATGCTATTTTATATCCGGCTTTTTCTAAAAGACGGCTAGTTAAATAAACTACTGTTGATTTTCCATTTGTACCTGTTATCCCAATTACTTTTATTTTTTTTGAAGGAAAACCATAAATCAACGCTCCTAATAAAGCTAATTTCCAATGATATATCTGAAAAACGAAATCAGGAATTATTTTTTTTAAAAACTTTTTCATCTTAATCTTCTTAACAAATTATATATCTTATACCAAATAGGCCTTAAAACTAAATCAAAAGATCCTGGGTATGATACTTCTTTTCCTCCAAAACCACGCTTGAATCTCGTAACGCCAGGCCATTTCTTTTCATCAATCCCCCAAAAATCATATTGTCGGCACCCTAATTCTTTTGCTTTCAAAATTGCTTTCCATTGCAAAAGAGAAGAAGCCATCAAATTCCGATGTTTATAATCTGAAGCGCCATATAAATAAATTGCCTTATCTTTAAAATGAAACAAACCAGCCGCAATAATTTCGCCTTGATATTCAGCCACCAACATTTTGACATCTAAAACCTCCATCATCTTCTGATAATAATTATCTTCGTGTAAATGGAATTTATCTCTTTCAGCTGTTTTCTTCAAAAGATTTAAAAAAATATCTATATCTTTCCTCTCTTTAACCACCACTCCTTTTTTTTCTGCTAAACGAATATTATATCTTGTTTTAGAATGCATTTTTTCTAAAGAAACTCCTTCTAAATCTAAAATAATTGTTTTTGATGGCTGCCATTCTTTAGAAGATTTAATTAAATCTCTAGGAATAACAGAAAGAGGTTCAACTTTTAGAAAAATATGCTTTCCAATAATTTCTTTTACATCAGGGACAATATCAGAATGCGGACAATATAAATAGCTCATGCCAAAAGGCAAATCATATTCAATAACTAAGGCACCATCTATCCACCATGTTTTTCTGCCTAAAGATTTCTGAAACTCACCCCATCCACGAGATTGCAAAAAAGAAATGTTTTTATTATATTCCATAATATTTCTATTTTTTCCCTAAAAATTTCAACGCCTGCTTAACTCTATCTTCAATACTACTAATTTCATCTGATACGCTTTCAAGAGCTTTTTGAGCTTGATATCTCGCATATCCTAAGCTTTCTAAAGCATCAATAGCATCACTATCAGCGCTTAAATTTTTAATATCAGAAACAGAAGCAGTAATTTTACTTTTTAACTCTAAAATAATTCGCTCAGCTGTTTTCTGGCCAATTCCAGAAACTTTAGTTAAAAGGGTTTTTTGTCCGCTTGCGATTGCTTGCTTTAACTTGTCAACTGGAGCTAACGCTAATATGGATAAAGCAGCTTTTGGACCTATTCCGTTGATTGAGATTAATAATTCAAAAAATTCCAAATCCTCGCGCGATAAAAAACCATACAAATCCATAATATTCTCTCTAATATACTGATGAGTGTATAATTTAATATTCTTTCCTATATCCTCTGATTTTTCCAATACAGAACTAGAACAAAACACTCTATACCCTACTCCGCTAACATCAATAACAACAAACTTATCTGTTTTTATTTTGATTGCTCCCTCTAATAAATAAATCATACTATTTGCTAAAATCCTATCACAAACTTGCAAAAAATCAAAACTAGTGCTAATCTTTTATATATGCCAATAACTAAATCAGCGAAAAAAGCATTAAGGCAAAATAGCAAGCGCAGAGTATTTAATCTTAAAAGGCTCAATAAAATGAAAGAGCTTATTAAGCAATTCAAGAATCTGATTGCAAACAACGATGAGAAAAAAGCCCAAGATATGCTTCCGCAAATCTATAAAGCAATTGATAAGGCAACTAAGCGCGGAGTTATAAAAAACAACACAGCGAGCAGAAAAAAGTCTCGCCTTACAAAATTACTCCACAAGGCCAATATTGACACAAAGGCCCAAAATTGATAGGTTATTATTATACCTATGAATGATAGGATTCAGCGTTTTTTCTCAAACGCGCTAAAATATAGAAAACTGCTCTTAGCGGCAGTTATTTTAATTTCTATTTCTATAGCTATTTTATCACCAATTAAAGGAATAGAATATTTCTTATTATTAATTAACAATAAAGGCAATATAGCAGAAACAAGAATTGAAGATAAAACTATTCATAATATTTTTTCAAATAATGAACTATATTTAGCGGCTAATTCACTTGCATGTATATCTGATTTATCAAGTGATTCAAATAATAATACAAATATTTCTGCAAACAATGATTCATCATTAATAATTATCCAAAAAAACGCAATTTTAACACAATCTAATCCGATTACTTTTGTTTCCCAAAAACCGCGCGAAGAAATAACCTCTTACACAGTCCAATCAGGTGATACAGCAATAAGTATTGCTGCATCTTATGGAATTACTACTAATACTTTATTATGGGCAAATAAATTAAACGCTTCAAGTATTATTCGTCCTGGAGATGAATTAACTATTCCCCCAGTAAGTGGAGTTATCCATCGTATTAAAAGTGGCGAAACTATCAGCGAAATTGCAAATTTTTACAATGCAAAAAGCAAAGATATTATTGCTTTTAATGATTTACCAGCAGACGGAGAAACTATCAGTATCGGACAAAAAATAATTGTGCCTGACGGACAAATGCCAGCGCCTAAACAAATACAAACATATAATAGCGGAAGTTATGCTAGTATTACAGGTCCTGGCACAGGAAAAAGTCGCTCATTCCCATGGGGCCAATGCACATGGTATGTTGCGCAAAAAAGAATTGTTCCGTGGTCTGGACATGCTAAATCATGGCTAGTTAACTCTCGCGCTTATGGATATGAAACAGGATCCAACCCTCAAGCAGGAGCAATTATGGTTCTTGATGAAGGCGGATGGATGGGACGCTTATATGGTCATGTCGCCTATGTTGAATCTGTTGGAAATGGGTGGGTTACTATTTCTGAAATGAACTATAGATGTCTTGGATGTAAAAGCGTACGAACGATTAGCATATATGACAAGCGGATTGAAGGATATATTTATTAAAAATTCCCACACTAATTGATTTTTATTCCATCTCGCATATTTAAAATGCGAGTTTTATTTTGCACAGATTTTATAAATTTAGTACTATATATGTAAATGAATAATAAAATAAAAGTTAAAATCAAAACAAAAGTACTACTTATTTTAATATTATTAGAAATTTGCTTTATTGGATATTTTCTTGTTTATCCAAGAGTTTTCACTATAAAAAGCTATTCCAAACTATTTACTAACCCACATAAAATTGTTTTTTACTTTAATCAACCAATTATTAGAGAATCATTTGAAAAAGAATTTCAAATTAGCCCAAACGTAGGCGGAAACTTTGATTGGAGTGATTATAACCGACAGGTTTCTTTTACTCCTTATTATTTAACATATAACTCTGATTATATCATTTCAGTAAAAAACATTCGCAGTTATGCGTTAACTGAATTAGAAGAAAGAAATATCAAATTTAGAATAGAACCTCCATCATCTATTAATTTCGCCAGCTTAATAAATATAAGTCCGATAATACTGCCTATTTCTGAAAAAAACGTTTTTGTTAAACCAGATAAAAAAACAGTTGTATTAAGCAAACCAAAAACAAATGAAGGCAAATATATTGATGTTGATATCAGCGATCAGGTTATGATTCTTTATGAAAATGATAAAATTATGGGAATTTATGAAGTTTCCACTGGCAGATATAATATGCCTACCCCATTAGGAGAGTTTAAGATTTCAAAAAAAGAAGAAAATCATTGGTCACGGACATACGGCTTATATATGCCATTCTCAATGGAGTTTATTCCAGGATTTTACGTTCATGAACTTCCCTATTGGCCAAATGGATACCGAGAGGG
Source organism: Patescibacteria group bacterium (assembly GCA_042571625.1). Classification (GTDB taxonomy): domain Bacteria; phylum Patescibacteriota; class Minisyncoccia; order Portnoybacterales; family UBA2143; genus JBHPFQ01. Next base: position 11,187 of record JBHPFQ010000007.1, read on the forward strand.
CGAAGATCATTTAGGAACTAGAGTTTCTCACGGATGCATCCGATTAGGAATAGGTCCAGCAGAAAAAGTTTATAATTTCGCCAATATAGGAACGCCAATTATAGTACATCAATAAATCAATATTCTTCCGCTTTGGGACGATATTGAAGCGCTTCAGCTATATGCGATGGTTTAATATTTTCAATACTTGATAAATCAGCAATAGTACGAGCTAATTTCAAAAGACGATAATAAGAACGAGCTGATAAGCGCATCTGATTAACTGCTGTTTTCAACAAATCTTGACTTTGACTATCAATTTTACAAAACTGCCTTATTTGCTGGACGCTCATCTCGCTATTGGTAAATATATTTCTTTCTTTAGCAAATCTTTTTTTCTGAATCTGTCTTGCATTTTCTACTCTATTTCTTATAGAACTTGATGATTCAGCCACTTTTTCATTAGATAATTTATTGTAAGCTAATCGTGGAACTTCTATTCTTAAATCAATCCTGTCTAGCAATGGACCGGATATTTTTCTTTGATATTTAGAAATTTGGCTTGGAGAGCAAGAACAATTCTGTTCAGGATCGCCTGCTTTCCCGCAAGGACAAGGATTCATTGCTCCTATTAAAATAAACTTAGCTGGAAAAATATAACTTCCGCTCGCGCGAGAGACCGCCACAACTCCATCTTCTAGCGGTTGTCGTAAACTCTCCAAAAAACTACGCGTAAATTCCGGAAGCTCATCTAAAAATAAAACGCCACGATGAGCCAATGTAATTTCTCCTGGTTTGGGATAAGGACCTCCGCCAATTAAAGCTATTGTTGATGCTGTATGATGTGGAGCGCGAAATGGACGTCGAGTAAATAATGGCTGATTATTTGGAAGTTTCCCAGAAATACTAAAAATCTGAGTTACCTCCAATGCTTCATCTAAATTCAAACTTGGAAGAATAGAAGCAAAACTGCGAGCTAATAAAGTCTTTCCAGAACCTGGCGGTCCACTCATAAACACATTATGTGCACCTGCCGCAGCTATTTCTAAAGCGCGTTTAGCTTGCTCTTGTCCATTAACATAAGCCATATCAGACAAAATATCCTGTTCTTGACTAAAATCCTTGATTTTTGTTACAGGGCTTGGATTTATCAACTGATTCTTCCTAAAATGATCAATAAGCTGTTTTAATGATTTAACAGGAATTATTTCCAACCCATTGATTAAAGCCGCTTCATTAGCATTTCCATACGGAACAAAAAGCGTGTGAAATTTTTCTTTTTTTGCCATTATGGCAATAGATAAAATCCCGTTAACCGGACGCAAATTGCCTTCTAATGAAAGTTCTCCAACAAACAGCTTGTCTTCTGGATTATCAATATGCAAATGTCCTGCCGCCGACAAAAAAGCCACTGCTATCGGCAGATCATAAGACGGACCTTGTTTTTTCAAATCAGCCGGAGCTAGATTCACTATAATTCTTTTACGGCTTTTTTGCGGCGGCTCAACTCCGCTATTTTTAATCGCGGATGAAACTCTATCTTTTGACTCATTAACAGCCGCATCCGGTAAACCAACAATTTGAAAAATATGAAGCCCTATTGATAAATCAACTTCTACTTCTACCGGTCTAGCTTTAAGTCCTGCTAACGCGGATGAATAAACTTTAGCAATCATAAATTAAATTAAAAAATCTGTTAACATTTTAACAGATTTCCAGCAAATTAAAAAATATTTCTTTTTATTCTACTCTACACAATCCATGCAAGCTCTTGCTTCTGGATTTATCTTTAATCTTTCTACATTTATTTCTTTCCCGCATTTCTCACACTTTCCATAATCCCCACTATCCCCTTTCTCTATTTTATCTAAAGCTAAATTAACATCCTTAAGACGTAGTTCTAAAGCATGTTCTACTGGCAAAAGAGCTGCGTAACTCTCAACTTCTTCAGCATTAGAATCATCAAGAGAACGGCTAGCTCCTAAAAACGGAAAACGAGTCATCCAATTCCCTTTTATTTTTGGATCTTTTTTGGCAAAAGATCTCAAATCTTTGGTCAATCTTTTTTTGTCTTGCTTTAGCTTATTCTTTAATTCTTTTATAATCTTCTTATCCATACATTAATTATAAAAATATAACAATAGTTAGTCAATACCGTGCAAAATAAAAAGGGTCTTGATTAGTCCCCTAAATAAATTATTTATATGGGATCACAAAACCCTTTAAGTTTTTCTAAAATATAGGCGCTGCTTGCAAAAAATGAAGCAACAGAGATTTTTACATTGAGAAATACTTCATCGGTTGCCAAACAGACATCCATTTATTATTTTTTTATTTTATTATTTAATTTTAGAAAAACTGACCTTTGCCTTTTTACCAGCTAACTTCCCCCCTATTAATTAGAAAGAACTATTTTTTAGGACTAACCAGTAAAAGACTTATTTATATTTTATCAGGGACAGATTGCTTGTCAATCCCCTAGTTATACACAGCTTATACACAGCTTATTGTTTTATTATACGAATTCTGTACTTGTAGATTTCTAGAAATAGGATAATGGAAGACAAGAGTTTCGTTACTTAAGCATAGATGAGCTTTAGTGTTTCTTCTCATTTCCTCTTGACTGAAAGATACATATTCTGGCTTAACTTTTCTAATAATTTTATTTTTCTGCCAATTTCCTATTGTTTTTTCAATGAAATCACCTAATTTATTATTAAAAACAAATTCTAATGATTTTGCAATAAATCTTAAAATATTACTCTGTTTAATTACTTTGAAATGTTTTTTATTGTTCTGAATTGAATAATATACAGGCAAAAACTCTTGCAACCATTGATTTTCATTAATAAATTCTTGAAATTCATCCAGTTCCAAAATAGGAACTAAATTAGCGCAAGAATGAGCATTTGATAAATTCTGTAATTTAAATTCTAAAAACTCATCTGTAATATACTGATTTAAACAAATTTTATCTTTAATCGCTTTGTTATGCCTCCTTTGCCCGATTATTTGTGTTAAAACGCTCAAAAAGAATCTAACAATCCAAACTCTTCCATATTTTGCCATGATTAAAAGATCTAAATCGCTTTGTTCTTTAGTATTATTCAAAGATAAAGAACCGCTAACCGCCACCATTCGCAAATAAGGAACAATCTGGAACCATTTAACAATTCTTATTGTCTTACGCCACTTTTTATCAGCTATTTTTTGACGCTCAATACGCTGTTTTACTATTAATGAATCATTATTTTTAATAAAATAAAATCCATTTTTTTGAATTATTTTTGAGCTATTGTCTAGAATATCAAAAATATCGCTAAATTTACAAAAGCAATTGTCCAAATATTTATAAATTTCAAAAGCGGTTAAAGGATAACCGCCCAAAACATCATAATAAATCAATGTGGAAATTATAGAATTTTCCAATTTAGATTTATTCATTCATATTTATTAGCTTGTCTAATGGTATATAAAGACCATTCTTAGAAGTGCTGATAATTAATAGATCTTCAACAAATCCATAATTTACAGCAATCGGCGAAATAGGCAGATTCTGATAACGAATGCCAGCTTCTTGATATTTCATATTAAGATCTGATTGAAAACCAACAGATTCATCAATAATAGATGTTTCAGCAAAAATTAGCTCTTCAAGATCGTTAACCATTGTTGATTCCCACTTTATCAACTCCTCAATCGCCTTTTCTTTATCTGATAATTTAATTGCTAATCCCAACCGTGGACCATAACATCCAAAATCAGTAATTCCAGCATCTTGGCATTTATAATATTCCTCCATTTCTGGAACATAAACAAATAATGTATAATCTCCAGTAAAATAGTTTCTCAAAGACAAAGGAATGCTAATATTATTTAAAAATATAAATTCTGCAAGAGATGCGTATTTTTTCTCTTTTTGATCAGAAATTTTCTTAATTAAAATCCTATTTAAACTGCCTTTTTCTGCCTGATCTAATACATTTCTTTGCAAAATACTTAAAAATATATCTTCTTGATAAGATTCAACCTCAATTATCTCTGTTTTTTCTACCGGAATTAAAGAATTTGGCTTTGTTGGTTCGGGAGGAATACAATCTTCATTTATTTGACATTGACTTATGCCCTCTCCCTCAATTCTTACGCATTGCAAATTTTCGCATTTATAATGAACTACTGGCTCGCGAATATAATTCCACCAGTATAAAAATCCGCCAGAACCTAATAAAACAATAATAACTATTAGTGCAGAATAAAGAATTAATCTATTCTTTTTAGAATCAATAGGCAAATCCGTTTGAGATGGAGCAGGTGGAGGTGGAGGCGCTGGTCTTTCTTCTAACCGAGCACGAATATCATCAACTCCCTTTATTGAATCGTCTTTTTTTTGCTCTAATTTCTGTCTTAATCCAATTGTCGGCAAATTTTTAGGCGGTTCAATTGTTTTAGATTGACCTCCATTTTGCTTTAATCTTTCTATATCCTCATGCATCGTTCTGATATTCAATTCGTTAGAAGATAAAGACGATTGCTTATTAGATTTAATAGAATTATCATCACTCATTAAAAGTATTATATCATAAAATATGAAAACACAAGCTGTGGATAGTAAATTACTTTTTAACGTCCTTCATTGTCAAGCTTATTCTACCATTATCATCAATGTTTTTAACTTTTACAGAAATAATCTGTCCTGGTTTTAAAACATCTTCAACTCTACGTACATGCTCATTTGATATTTCAGAAACATGCACTAATCCATCCTGTCCAGGAAGAATCTCTACAAAAGCGCCAAAATCCATTATTTTAACTACTTTTCCTTGAAAAACTTCTCCTGGTTTAGCTTCCCTAACAAGCCCCTTAACCCAATCAAGCGCTTTTTGCCCGCTATCTTTATCTGTTGAAATAATATACACAGTTCCATCATCTTCAATATCAATTTTTGTGCCAGTTTCATCAATTATCCCATTGATAACCTTACCTCCCGGCCCAATTACAGTTCCTATTTTGTCTGGGTTAATTTGAATAGTTAAAATTCGTGGGGCTAAAGACGAAAGCTCTGCTTTTGATTCGCCAATTTCTTTATTCATTTTCTCCAATATTGATAAACGAGCTTTTTTAGCGTCTTTTAAGGTATCTTTTAGAATTTCTAAAGTAACTCCATGTACTTTAATGTCCATCTGGCAAGCAGTAATACCATTAACAGTTCCAGCAACTTTGCAATCCATGTCGCCATGATGATCTTCCGCGCCCTGAATATCAGTAATGACTTTATATTCTCCGTTATCTTTCGTCATTAATCCCATAGCAATCCCCGTAACCGCACGTTTTATTGGAACTCCAGCATCCATTAAAGCTAAGCTAGATCCGCTAACAGAAGCCATAGATGATGATCCATTAGAAGATAAAATTTCAGAAACTAACCTTATTGTATAAGGAAAATCCTCTTTTTTAGGAATAAGTGGGAAAAGCGCTCTTTCTGCTAAAGCTCCATGACCAATCTCTCTACGTCCAGGACCCCTCATCATACCTGTTTCTCCAACAGAAAAAGGAGGAAAATTATAATGATGAAAAAATCTTCTTTTTTCATCTGCTTCCATTCCATCAATAATCTGTTCATCGCTTGGAGATCCTAATGTGACAACAGATAATGCTTGCGTTGCTCCTCTTTGGAAAAGCCCTGAACCATGCGTCTGGCTTAAAATAGAGGTATTGCAAGTTATTTCTCTGACCTGATCTAACTTTCTTCCATCGGGTCTTTTATCTTTTTCTAAAATATTATTATGAACAGTCAAATCAATCTCATTATCAAAAATTTCTTCTGCCTGATATTTTATTCCTTCTATTTCATCTTTTTCAATTCCATCTATAGCATAATCAATCATTTCTTGTTTTAATTTGTCCATAGCCACTTCACGTTCTGATTTATCATTAACATAAATAGCTTTCTCAATTTTATCGCTAAGAAAGCTTTTTATTTTAGCAACAAAATCCTTATCATGTTCTTTCAGTTCTAAAACAGACTTTTCTAATCCAATTTCTTTTTGTATTTTTTTCTGAAAATCATTTAATTTACTAATATATTGCTGTGAGAACTCTATAGCAGAAAGCATAATATCTTCAGAAATTTCTTTTGCTCCTGCTTCAAACATATTAATTTTCCCATCTTTTCCAGTAACTACTAAATCTATATCGCTTTGCTCTCTTTGCTCATAAGTCGGATTTAAAATCATTTTTCCATCCAAATAGCCAACGCGCGCGCCAGACACAGGGCCATTCCATGGGATATCTGAAACCATAAGAGCTGTTGAAGCCGCAACCAAAGCCGGAATGTCAGGATCATTTTTCTTATCAAAAGATAAAACAGTTAAAATAACCTGAATATCATTACGAATTCGCTTATCAAATAACGGCCTTAAGCACCTATCTATAGCTCTGCCAGTTAAAATTGCTTCATCAGACGCTCTACCCTCTCTTTTAATAAAACGACTGCCTTTTATTTTTCCGGCAGCATATAGCTTTTCTTCGTAATCAACAGTCAAAGGCATATAACCAATGTTTTTTGCCTGTTTGCCCATTACACAAGTAGCTAAAACAGTTGTTCCGCCATATGTGGCAACGATTGAACCGCTTGCCTGCTGAGCTAATTGCCCAGATTCTAATTTTAATTCCGTCCCTTCTAAATCGCACTTAAATTGTTTAAGCGACATGAATTTTCGCCTGATCTTCAAACTTTAGACTATTATTACAGTTAGCCTACCTGTCTGAAGACCAAGTCATCTGTTTAATTTTACTTATTTTTTGTTCTTTTAGTTTTAGATTTTAGTAAATATTTACCTGGATATTCACTTAAATCTATAAAATCATCAACTGATTCTCTTAATTTAGCTGAAGCACTTTTACCAAAAGCAATTGCTTCCACCTGTCTACCTTGATTTTTTAGATATTCTACCATTGGCACGTAATCACCATCCCCACTTACTAAAACGATAACATCAACTATACTGGATAATTTAATTGCGTCAATACAAATTCCAACATCCCAATCAGCTTTTTTCATTCCACCGTAAAAAATCTGCAAATCCTTCATTTTAATTTCAAGTCCCATCTTAACCAATGCCTCGCTAAATGCCTTTTCTTCACCTGATTCTGTACGAATAAGATAGGAAACAGCGCGAATAAGCTTTCTCCCAGCTACTGCTGTCTTCAAAATTTCCTTAAAATTCACTCTAGCATTATAAATATTCTTTGCTGAATGATACATATTAGAAACATCTATCAAAACAGCCACCCTTTGTTCCTTATGTTTAATAATAGGCATTATTTTTTAAGTCCAAGTTTTTTAATTGTTTTATTGTATCTCTTTATGTCTTCTTTTTTAAGATAATCAAGAAGGGTCCTTCTCTTAGAAACCATTTTTAAAAGTCCACGCCTAGAATGATTGTCTTTTTTATGCTTTTTAAGATGCTTTACTAATTGATTGATTTCTTCGGTAAATAAAGCAATCTGCACTTCTGACGAGCCAGTATCTTGCTCATGCAATTTATGTTCTGTTATTATTTTAGTTTTTTTCTTAGTCTTTAACATATTTGTATTGTATCAGGAAAAAATAAAAAAGGCAAGGATAAATTTTGCTTGCCCTCTGAAGCTTTAGCGTAAGAGGGTGCGCCGTGAGGGATTCCCACCCTAACGGGTGGTCGCCCGTGAGGGCGAGAACCCCATAATTTTATAAAATCTACAAAAACTCTTGTGCGCCGTGAGGGATTCGAACCCCCGACCAATTGATTAAGAGTCAACTGCTCTACCAGCTGAGCTAACGGCGCGCGCTTTCGTGCGCCCAGAGGGACTCGAACCCCCAACCTCATGGTCCGAAGCCATGCACTCTATCCAATTGAGCTATGGGCGCATAATACTTATAATATAATATAAATAGTTCCAAAAAGCAACAAAGATTGCTCTTATCGCTATTTTCCAGTATAATTATACCATGCTTAAAACTAAAAAAATTGAATTACCAAAAGAAATTACTGAAATAATTGATAAATTTAAAAAAAACAATTTTGAAGCATACGCTGTTGGTGGATGCGTTCGCGATATCTTACTTAGCAAGGAGCCAAAGGACTGGGACATAACCACTAATGCTAAACCAGAACAAATTCAAAAAATATTTCCAGATAATTTTTATAAAAACAACTTTGGCACGGTTACTATAAAAGTCAAGAATTTCGTTTCAAGAACGACAATCAAAGAAATAGAAATCACTACTTTCCGTTCAGAAGAAGGGTATTCTGATAAAAGACATCCTGATAAAATAACTTTTGCTACAACTTTAAAGGAAGATTTATCACGTCGCGACTTCACAATCAATGCAATGGCTATTAATAATAATTGTAAAATTATTGATCCATTCAAAGGACAAAATGATTTAGCCAAGAAAATCATTAAAACAGCAGGTAATCCAGAAGAACGATTCAATGAAGACGCTTTGCGAATGCTTCGCGCTGTCCGATTTGCCACAGAGCTTAATTTTGAAATAGAAAAAAATACTTTTAAAGCTATTCAAAAGAACAGCGGATGGCTTCAAGCGATAGCTAAAGAAAGAATTCGCGATGAATTTATTAAGATTATTATGGCAGACAAGCCAGATAAAGGAATTGAGCTATTAAAACAAAGCAATTTATTAAAATATATTGTTCCGGAATTGGAAAAGGGGATTGGCGTTGGTCAAAATAAGCATCATATATACACTATTTACGAACATTGCGTTCTCTCTTTAAAATTCGCAGCTGAGAAAAAATTTAATTTGGATGTTCGTTTATCTGCTTTATTGCACGATATCGCAAAACCACAAACAAAAAGAGGTAAAGGATATGATTCAACTTTTTACAATCATGATATTGTAGGAGCAAAATTTGCTGCGAATATCCTTCAACGACTTAAATTTCCCAAAAAAACCATTAAAAGAATTGTTCTTTTAATTCGCAACCATATGTTTGTTTATGCGGTTGAAGAAGTTTCCGAAGCAGGCGTTAGACGAATTCTACGACGCGTCGGCTTAGAAAATATACCTGATTTGCTTAATTTACGCGTTGCCGACCGCTTAGGAAGTGGTGTTCCAAAAGCAGTTCCATATAAATTACGTCATTTACAATATATTATTGAAAAGGTTTCTAAAGACCCAATATCTGTCAAAATGCTTAAAATTAATGGCGATAATTTAATGAAATTGCTTAAAATTAAGCCAAATCCTAAAATCGGCTTGATTTTAAATTCGCTTTTAGCTAAGATTCTAGAGAATCCTAAATTAAATACAAAAAAAGATTTAGAAAAATTAGCCAAAGAGTTAAATAAATTATCTGAAATAGAACTTAAAGCAAATCTTAAAAAAGTAAAACAAGCACAAGAAAAAGCAGATATGAAAATGAAAAAAAAATACTGGGTGCAATAAAACGGGACGTGGCCTAGTGGCTAAGGCGCTGGCTTCGGGAGTCAGAGATCGCTGGTTCAAATCCAGTCGTCCCGACAGAATCAAGAAAATTAGGGCCTATAGTATAGTGGCAGTATATCGCATTCGCATTGCGAAGACGCGAGTTCGATTCTCGCTAGGTCCACACAAAAAACAACAAACATCACTAAGACGCGAGTTCTCACCCTACGGGTGACCACCCGTAGGGGTGGGATTCTCGCTAGGTCCACATATGATCACAGAAAAACGAAAAATAGGCGATTTGGGCGAAAAAATTGCAACAAGCTATCTTGAAAACAGCAATTATGAAATACTTGAAAGAAATTATCAGAAAAAATGGGGAGAAATAGATATTATTGCTAAAAAAGACAAAATAATTGTTTTTGTAGAGGTTAAAACAAGAAAAAAATCGCCGATAGGCGATTTTTTTCCTCCTGAAATCAATGTTAATTTCTCAAAACAACAAAAACTGGTCCGAACTGCCCAAACTTATCTATTAAAGAAAAATCTGCCAGATGAAATCACCTGGCAGATTGATGTTGTTTCTATTGAATTAAACGAAAAAACTCGGAAAGCCGATTTGCGACATATAAAAAATATTATTATTTGATAAGTTTTTAAAAGTTCTTAAATATAGCTTTAATGCTACTCTTTTTGAGCTTATTGTCAATAAGTGACTTATTTTTAAGATATTTTAATTCACTCTGATAAGCTGGCCTTTCCTTTTGATAAATTATTCCAATTGGAATTTTTTCACCCAATTGTTCTGCTTTATCAAATGCCTTTTTCTTATCTTGAACAGGCCAATTATTATCTAATTTTTCAATTCTGCTTTTAAACCACTCATTATTATGAATTTTATCAATAGTAACACAAGGTTGCAAAACATCAATCAAAGAAAAACCTTTATGATTAATAGCTTTTTTAATTGTTTCTGTTAAATGGGACAATTCTCCAGTATAAGCGCGCGCTACAAAACTCGCACTAGCTGAAATAGCTGAAGAAAGGGGATTAAGCTGTTTCTCAATAATACCTTCTGGTGTTGATTTTGTTTTTGTGCCTTTTTTAGTAGTAGGCGAGGCTTGCCCAGTAGTCAAACTATAAAGCTGATTATTAGAAACTATGATTGTAATATCAATATTACTCCGCGACACTTGCATCAAATGTCCGATCCCCTCGCCATACATTCCTCCGTCCCCACCAATACCAATAACTTTTAATTTTTTATTTGCGAGTTTCATCCCTGACGCAACAGGTATTACCCTGCCATGCAACCCATGAAATGAATAAACATTATACCAACTAGCGCTATTCCCCGCGCATCCAATATCAAAAACCATTGCAATCTGCTCTGGTTTCAACCCCAATTCAACAAACGCTTTTAACAAAGCGCTACGAATAGCAAAATTACTGCATCCTGCGCACCATGTTGGTTTTGTATTTGTAGTAAATTCCATAGAGATTTTTGAGAATGGTTTGAGAAGGGTAGCCCTTTTGATTTATGGCTGGATAAAGCCAAAAATCAAAAGGGCTACCCTTCTCCTTTAGCTTCTCCTTTAACTTTTTCTATTATTTCTTCTGGTGTAAACTGCCTACCATCGTATTTATTCAACCTTTTTTCAAATTTCATACCCAATGCTTCTTGCATTAAATCAGCAAGCTGTCCTGTATAATTATTTTCTATTATAATAACCTTCTTGTCTTTTAATAATCTTTTTAACAATTCAACATCCAAAGGATATGGAATATCTAATTGCAAATAATTAACTTTATCAAGCGTTTTTAACGCTTCTAAAACTGCTCCTTGAACTGATCCCCATCCGATTAATGTTAAATCTGCTTTTTTAGGACCGAATAATTTTGGCTTTGGCAAATCCTTTAACAAGCTCTTGATTTTCGCATAACGCTTTTCAAATTGCTTTTTTCTCATTTCTGCTTGAAAACCCTCAATTGAATTTCCATATTCATCATGCTCATCACTATTTGCTATAAACATACCATTTTTTTGCCCAGGCAAGGACCGCGGAGAAACTCCATCTTTTACAAGAACATATCGCTTATAATCTTTGCCTATTTGGCTTTCAGATAAAATCTTGCCCCTGTCAATTTTAATTTTATTCAAATCTAATAGGGGAATGGTCTGATAACTTTCAGAAATATGTTTATCAAGTAAAATAAAAACTGGAATTTGATATTTGTCAGCAAGATTAAAAGCTAAAATAGTTTGATAAAATGCCTGTTCCACGTTTCCGGGCGCTAACACAACTCTAGGGAATTCCCCGTGCCCAGCTTTTGCTACGAATTGCAAGTCTCCTTGTTCTGTCCATGTAGGCAAACCAGTTGCCGGACCCGGCCTTTGAGAATCAACAATCACCAATGGAATTTCTGTAATTCCTGAAAGTGCCAAACCTTCTGTCATCAAAGCAAACCCTCCTCCAGAAGTACCTGTCATTGCCCTCACACCGCCCCAAGAGGCTCCTATTGCCATGTTAACGGCTGAAATCTCGTCTTCAGTATGCTTTACTATAATTCCAGCTTTTAAAGCCCATTTAGCTAAATTATGTAAAATAGAAGTTGCCGGCGTCATTGGATAAGCAGAATAAAACTTACACTCGGCAACAACAGCTCCAAGTGATACCGCGTCATTGCCTGTTAAAATCATTTTCGCTCTAGACGAGTCCGCTTTAGACAGATCATTACCACTCTTCTTACTATTTTCTAAAGAAAAAGATACTAATTCGTTCTTAATATTTAATTCTTTAGCATAATTCCACCCAATTTGAATTGCTTTTTGATTATGTTTAATAATCTCTGGATTTTTACCTTTAAATGTTTTCTTTATTTCTTTTTTTAATAAATTCAAATCTCCGCCTAAAACCGCTAATGATACACCTAAAATCAAGTTATTTGCTGTTAATTTGCTAATTTCAGCCTGTTTTAACAAATTGCTAACAGGAAATGAATGAAAATTTATATTTTTATTATTACTAGGAATATTTTTAACTTTATCATCGTCATAAAAAACTAAAGCGCCCTTATTTAAATTGTTTAAATTCAAATCTAGCGCTTCTTGATTAAGAGCAAACAATAAATCAATCTGCCGATAAGTTGCAACAATCGGCTTTTTAGAAATATTAACTTGATTAGTTACTAATCCTCCGCGAAGACGCGATGGATAGTCAGAATAAACAAAACTATTAAAACCGATCGTAGAACAAACCTTTGCTAAGATCAAACCAGCTACTTGCTGTCCTTGACCAGCGTCCCCACCAATTTTCCAAACGAAAACATCTTTCATCATATCTACCAGTGTATCACAAATTCTAATTATGTCTATAACGACAGATTTTTCCAAAAAAAGAGTGCTGCCCTTCGCAAATGGGAGACCCTCGTATTTTTTGGCTTAAAAATCGTCTTTATAGTATATATTTGTAGTATACACTATTTTAATCAATAAATTCGAACGTAAAAAAACTGGCCTCTATTCTTGGCCAATATAGTGGGGGTGATTATTGGATTTTTAGTTTTAATTACTATTGTTTAAATTGTTTAAAAAATTTGACAAGAATATCTGTATATGATAACCTTCTTATAAAGAAAGTAATGAAAGTCCGTTCCTGAATTGGAAACGGACTTTTTTTAAAAAAGATTTAAAAATTATGGAAACACAACCATTTATCTCGGCAATAGAACAAATTTGCGAGGAAAAAGGAATATCTAAAGAAAAAGTCATTGAAGCCATTGAAATGGCTTTAGCAGCAGCCTATAAAAAAGATTATGGCAAAAAAGGTCAAAATATCAAAGTAAAAATTGATATAAAAACCGGTAAGATGAAATTTTATCAGGTTAAGTTAGTCGTGGACGAATCAATGTTAAGAGAAGAAACAGAAGAAGAAACAGAAACAGAAGATTCATCTTCTACCTTGTCTGCTAAAGATTTAAAAACTGCAGAAACTACATCAGAAGAAAAAGAAGAAGATACCGAACGTAAAATTAGATTTAATCCTGAAAAACATATAATGGTAGATGATGCAAAAAAAATAAAAAAAGGAATAAAATCAGGAGATGAATTGGAAAGTTTATTAGAAACTCATAAAGATTATGGTAGAATCGCGGCTCAAACCGCTAAACAGGTTGTTATTCAAAGAATCAGAGAAGCTGAACGAGAAGCTGTTTATGATGAATACAAAGAAAAAGAAAAAGAAATTGTCAGCGGAATTGTACAAAGAATAGAAAATGGAAATGTTTTCTTGGATATCGGGAAAGCAACTGGAATATTATTCCCTGAAGAACAAATTCCTAGAGAAAATTATCGCATAGGGCAAAGATTAAGAGTATATATTATTGAAGTCCAAAAAGATATGCGTGGATCAAGTATTATACTTTCAAGAGCGCATTCTAATATGATTAACCAACTTTTTACTTTGGAAGTACCTGAAATATCAGCAGGAACAGTAGTTATCAAATCAATAGCTAGAGAAGCTGGATCACGATCAAAAATCGCTGTTGCTTCAACAGAAGAAAGAATTGATCCAATTGGATCTATGATTGGTCAAAGAGGAACGCGCGTTCAAGCTGTTATTAATGAGCTTTCCGGCGAAAAAATTGATATTGTTGAATGGTCTGATGATCCTGTTAAATTTATAAGCAATGCTCTTTCACCAGCCAAAGTTATTGAAGTTGAAATTGACAAGAAAGAACAAAAAGCAAAAGTTATTGTGCCAGACGACCAACTTTCTCTTGCTATCGGAATTAAAGGCCAAAATGCAAGATTAGCAGCCAAATTAACTGGCTGGAAAATAGATATAAACATTCAAACCAAAGAATCTATAGAAGAAAAGCCAAAAATTAAGAAAAAAACAAAGAAAAGCGAGAAAACCAAGGAAAAAAAAGTTAAAAAAATCAAGAAAACAAAATTGACAAAGATCTAATTTCTTGGTAAACTTTAGAAA
>JBHPFQ010000008.1:0-20259 GCA_042571625.1 Patescibacteria group bacterium
AATAAATTTATATATTAATATTATTAATATAATATCGAACAAAAAAATTATGAAAATAACTTGCCTTCAAGAAAATTTGAAAAAAGCCATTAATATTGTTGAAAGAATTATTGGACGAAATTTGACTCTTCCAGTATTGAATAATATTTTGTTATCAGCTGAGAAAAACAAGCTTAGAATTTCTTCAACTAATTTAGAAATTGGAATTAATTGTTGGATTCCTGGAAAAACAGACAAAGAAGGAAGTATTACAGTTCCATCAAAATTAGTAAGCGGTTTAATTAATAATTTATCTAATAAAAAAATTGAATTAACAGCGAAAAGTAATAATAAATTAATGATAAAATCGGAAGATTTTATAGCTAATATTAATGGAATTAGTTCTGATGAGTTTCCAATAATTCCGAAAATTAATGACAAACCATTAATAAATATAAAAGGAAATTTATTAAAAAATAGTTTATTGCAAGTTGTTGAAATGGCTTCTATTTCCGAATCTAGACCAGAGATTTCTGGTGTATATGTAAATTTTGATTCGTTAACAGGGGAAAGCGATAAAAATTGCGTTAACTTAGTTGCTACTGATAGTTTTCGTTTAGCTGAGAAAAATATTTTTTTTGAAAATGAAGCAGAAATTATTAAAAATCAGCAGATTATTATTCCACAGAGAACTGCTCAGGAATTAGCTAGAATATTAAATGAAACTAATAGTGATGTGAAAATAATTTTATCAGGAAATCAAATTTTATTTGACTTAGATGATATTCAAATTATTTCAAGGTTAATAGAAGGTCAATATCCTGATTATAAACAAATTATTCCTGGAAATTTTAAGACGCGCGCGATTGTTAATAGAGATGAATTAATTAAAAGTATTAAAGTAGCGAGTTTATTTAGTAGTAAGATTAATGATGTAAAATTCAATATTGATCCTAAAAAATCGTTAATAAATATTTCAGCTAAAGATTCTGATATAGGTGAAAATAAGTCGCAGATAGATTCTAAAATAGAAGGGAATGGATTAGAAATTATTTTCAATTATAGGTATTTATTAGATGGATTGAATAATATTTTAAGCGATAAGGTTATTTTAGAGTTTAATAATAGTTCAAGTTCAGCAGTAATAAAGCCAGTTGGAGATGCAAGTTATGTTTATGTAATAATGCCGATTAAGATATAGAATCCTTGACAAGATTTTAATAATATGATATGCTTTATATAGTTGCTTTTTATGAAAATACGATACTGACTGATAAAATATAAGTGATATATAATAAAAAATATAATGTTGTTCAAGGAATCATCTTATAAAGTCAGTTTTGAATATAGATAGACCTACTTTTAAGAGTAGGTCTATTATTTTATATATATTGTTATTATATCTTCAGAGCTATCTAGAGCGTTATTATAAACTCTGGCTTTGATATTATGTTGAGTTAATGTTAAGCTGTTAGAGTTACAAAAAGAAGAAGCATTAAAATTTATTGAATAAGGAGAAGAATTGTCGCTTCCAATTAATTGATTGTCAAAAAAGAAATCAACTTGTTTAATAGAGAATGAATCACCTGTATTTGCTTTTATTTCTAAATTAGAATTTATATTTATTACATCGTCATTATCTGGCGATATAATTTTGATTGTTAAATTATCATTAATATTATTTTCTGGCATTGATGACATTTGATTATAATTTTTTGATTGAGCCCATCTCAAAACTGATTCTTCCCAATTAGAAAATTGCTGATCATTTAATAAATCAGAATAATATAGAATTGAATGTGATTCTGTATATATTTTTTCTTCAATTAATCCTATTGGCGTTGATGGCTCGGCTGGCTGTCCAGTTTCTTTATTTATTTTAATTCTTACAGCGTCTAATTCTCCTCTAAAAACTGATTTTTTATTACTTGGAGTTTTTTCTGGATAAACAAATTCTTCTATTTCTTTCGGTAGAATGAATTGGTTAGGAATATTTTTTTCAGATTCTTTATTTTGCTCATTTCTTGCTATAACAATATCATATGCTTTTACCATAAAATCATTCCATATTGGAGCGGCTACATAAAGTCCAGCAGCTCCTTTCTTCATTTTTTGTGCAAAATCATTGTTTCCTGCCCAAACTCCAGTTGTTAGACTTGGAGTGTATCCTATTGTCCATCCGTCGCTGTAATCCTGCGTGGTTCCTGTTTTAGCTGCAGCTGGATGATTAGGAAGATATAGTTTTGAATGACTACCCATCATAGGCGCTCGCGCATCTTCATCAGAAAGAATGCTATTAATTTGTCTTGCTATTTGTTCTGTTAATATTTGTTCTGGTTCTTCCTTATATTCTTCTAAAATATTTCCATAATTATCTTCTATTTTCAAAATCATATTTAATTTATTTTTAATTCCATCATTAGCAAAGACGCTATAAGCTGCTGTCTCGTCTAATAGTTTTACTTCTCCCCCTCCTAATACTAATGATAATCCATAGCTCTTTCTATCTTGCAGTGTAGTAATTCCCATATCTTGCGCTAATTTAATTGTCTCATCAATTCCAGCTAAATAAAGTGTTTTTACAGAAGGTATGTTAAGGGATTGGGATAGCCCTTGCTTCATTGTTACTGGTCCTCGAAATTTTGTATCATAGTTTTGTGGTATATATTCTTTTTCTTGTCCAGGAGGACCGAATTTTCCAAAATTAGTTTCAAGATCATATATTATAGTTTCTGGAGTATATCCTTTTTTAAATGCGGCAGCATAAGCAAATGGTTTGAACGAAGATCCTGGCTGTCTATGTGGGCTGGTTGCGACATTAAATTGATTCTCGCTGTAATCCTTTGAACCAACTAGGCAAAGAAGTTGTCCAGTTTTAGGATCAATAGATACTAAAGCCGCATTAGTCGCATTATATTTTTCTTCATTTATTTTTACTTTTTCTGTAATAATTTCTTCAGCAAGCTTTTGAAGATCCCAATCAAGAGTTGTATATACTTTTAATCCAGCACTGTTAATATCAGCGTAAAGATGGCCATATTTATTTTCTAAATATTCGCGAATCATAGCTATAAAATGATAAGCTTTTAAATCATTTTTCAAAGTGTATTTTAATTTTTCTTGTTTTGCTTGTTCTGATTCTTGTTCTGTTATATAACCTAGTTTTACCATTCTATCTAAAATATAATTTTGTCTATTTTTAAGTTCGTCAGGGTGCGATCCATAAGGAGAATAATAGCTTGGAGCTTGAGGAAGAGCAGCTAAAAGAGTTGATTCAGCTAATGTTAATTCTTCAGTTGATTTATTAAAAAATGTTTGGCTTGCAGATTCAATTCCATAAGCATTAGATCCATAAGGTACCTGGTTTAAATAAAAGCTTAAAATTTCATCTTTGGAATATTTTCTTTCAAATAGTAATGTTAAAATCGCTTCTTTAATTTTCCTAGTAAACGTTCTTTGAGCGTGAGATCCGCCCAGGAATGCATTTTTAATATATTGTTGAGTAATAGTTGATCCACCTTGAGATATTTTATTTCCTTGAAAATTTGTTATTGCTGCTCTAATTATTCCTTTGAAATCTAATCCAAAATGACGATAAAAATTATCATCTTCAATAACAATTGTGGCATCTTTTGTATATTGTGGAATTTTATCAAATTCAATAATAGTTCTTTTTTCTTCTCCATGAATATCATAAAGAAGAATTTGTCCAGTACGATCAAAAATCTTTGTTGATTCAATTATCTGGCGTTGGCCTATTTTTGTAGGGTCTGGCAGATCTTTGGCAAAATAAGCAAAAATTCCAGCAGTTCCAAGAATTCCGATAATTAAGCAAATAAATAGAAGTTTTGCTAAAAATTTAATAATTCTTAATCTTTTTTTTCTTCTATACATAATGGTTTTATTTTGGCATAATACTGCAATTTAAGCAAGATTGTTATTTTCTTATTTTTTGTGTATATTATAGATATGGATAAAAATGAAAAAATAAAACATCTTTTATACAGAAGAGCGGACGAAGTAATCATAAAAAAGCATTTAAGAAAAAGATTGTCTAGCGGCGAAAAATTAAGGATAAAATTTGGTATTGATCCAACAGCTAACGTTCTTCATTTAGGCCATTCCGTTCCTTTATTAAAACTTCGCGAATTTCAAAAAATGGGCCATCAAGTAATTCTTCTCATAGGAGATTTTACTGCTCGTATAGGCGATCCTACTGGCAGGACCGCTAGTAGAATTCCTTTGACAATGGAGAAAATAGGAGAGAACATGAAAACTTATCAAAAACAAGCATCTTTGATTTTGGATATGAAGAAGGTGGAGGTTCGACATAATTCTGAATGGTTTGGTAAAATGGATTTTAAAGGAATTATGACTTTGGCAAGTAAAGTTACTTATAGTCAAGTTTCAGCTCGGGCTGATTTTAAAAAACGATTGGCTGAAGATAAAGATTTTACTTTAGAAGAATTTTTATATCCAGTCCTTCAGGGATATGATTCAGTTGCTCTGAAAGCCGATGTTGAAATCGGCGGAACTGATCAAAAATTCAATATGTTAATGGGTCGCCGTATTCAGAAGCAATACAAGCAAGAGTTGCAAGATATAGTTACTTGTCCTTTATTAGAAGGAACTGATGGCAAAGAAAAAATGAGTAAGTCTATGGGCAACTATATTGCCTTAACAGAAGAGCCGGCTCAAATTTACGGTAAGATTATGTCTATTCCTGATAGCTTAATTAAAAAATATTTTGAACTATTAACTGAATTTGATGAAAAACAAATTAAAAAATCTTTAGATTTAGGTCCTCGCGATGCTAAAGCTGAATTGGCTAAAGAAATTGTCTGTTTTTATTATAACAAAGACAAAGCTGAAAAAGCGGAGCAGGAGTTTAATAAAATATTTAGAGAAAAAAAAGAGCCAACTGATATGCCTGTGGTGAAAATTAAAGAGGCGAAAATAATTCTCGTGGATTTAATTATTGAAACTAAATTGATTTCTAGTAAAAGTGAGGCAAAAAGATTGATTGAACAAGGTGGAGTGAAAATAGATAATGAAATCGAAAAAAACTGGCAAGAAGAGATAACTATAAAAGACAATATGATTATTCAGATAGGTAAGAGGCGATTTGTAAGGGTAAGAAAGTAATTATATAATCTTATCCCTTGGCTATAAAATCTGGATTAAAAATTTTTCGTATGTCGGCGAAAAGGATTGGTCGCATTTTGAATGCTTTGTAAGTTGTTTTAATTACGCGTTCTGCCCATGGATTTAATCTGTCGTATTCTTCTAATACTGGAGCTAAAGTCAAAATTCTACATAATCTTCTATTTGGACTGAAATGAGATTTTCTTATCGGCACACCCTCAGTAATTAAAAATTCTTCTTGATTTTTAAGATGTTGTAGTTTATATCCTGGTCTTAAAAATTCTAATTTATTCCTATTGAGAATATAAACTCCAGGTTGGACAACATTATGATTTCGTGCCCATGATTTAGTTAAATTATGCAAAAACATATGCGCTCCTTGTTTTTTCTTTCGCATTAAATTATTAATTTTGTTTATATCTATTGAATAATTTATATTAATATGTTCTAGCAAATGAAAAGCTAGAATAGGCGGTTCGTTGTTCATTAATTGAGCCATGCTTAAAGTAGGAAAAGATCCAAGCATACGTGGGTTAGATTCAATAACATAAAGTTTTTCTTCTTTTTCATCTAAAATAAAATCTAATCCAAAAATTCCTTTGTAATTCCATTTTTTAAAAAGTTCTCCGATTCTTTCAACAATTTCGTATGCTTGTTGATTTATTTTATCGGAAAAATTAGAAAAAGACCAATCGTGTCCGCAAAAAAGTCCTGAGCCATTTTTTGAATTATATAATTTATCTATATCTAAAATTTGGTGTTGCAATCCAGTTGAAAGAATTCCATGTTTTGTTACGCATCCTGTTATGCTTGGCGAAGGTCCTTTAATAAATTTAGACACTACAATATTCAGATATTCAGAGTTTTTTTCTTTAATGAATTTTTCTTGATCATTTTCTTTGTTTTTTAATTTAGAAATAGCTTTTTCAAAATCATTTTGATTATGAATAAAGAATGTTCCTTTACCTCCTCCGCGTGTTGGATGCTGAAGAACAAAAGGCAATCCATATTTATCTGATAACTGGTTATAATCAAGTTCTTTAGCAATTTTAATTTCTCCCGGAGCAATTGATACATGAATATCTTCTAACATTTTTCTTAATCTTGCCTTATTTTCAAATAATGCTTTTCCGAATTTTTTTTGAGGAGCGGTTAATATCCAAAGATTATCCTGACAAATCTTTTCCATTCTATTGGTTGATTTATATACTAATAATACTGGTGGTTGTTTATATTCATCTGTTAGTTTTTTAAGATATTGTAAAACGCGAGGATGATCAATTATAGTTGTTGAATTTCTAGAATCTTTAATATGTTTTGTTCCCATGCCCTTTTCCAATGAAAGAGTTTCAATATTTTTTTCAATGAGCTTAGTGTCTAAACTATATCTTAAAGCAACTAAATGATAATCAGAAATAATATCTTCTAATCCAAGACGATTAAAAGCATAAACTCCGATTCCGACAATTGGATTTTTTAGATTTGTTTTTAAGAAAAGTTTTAAACTTTCTAAATCTTGGATTTGATGCATAAATTATTTATTATTTATTAGACCTCATAAAAACATTTTTACTTGGATTAATTAAAAATGTTTTTAGATCTTTTCTGCCTACAATAATATCGTATTTTAGTTCTTTTCGGTCGGCCATAAATGCTTCTGTTGTAACAAGTTTTTTATCTAAAATAAACGAGAAATCAATTATAGGTCTTTCTTCTGTTCCTAAAGAACTTTTAACTTTTTTATATCTAATAGTTTTATCTAATTCTAATTTTTTAGCCATTTTAGAACAAATGGCAGTTCTATATGCTCCAGTATCTATTTTTGCTATAGTAGCAAATTTATTTCCTTGATAATCAATAATATTAATAGGTTCATTAATCCCAATAACTTTTTTGCCTGAGATTTCTTCTAACTCTTCTTCTATTTCTCCACCAAAAATATCTTGCGCTATTTTTACCCCTTTTGATACGGTTTTAACCTTAAGACCTCTTACTCTTTCAAGCCGTTTTTTTAATGCATCTGAATTTGCAATTTGAATAGATAATCCCGGACGCGCATTAACTTCTAGTATTACAGGTCCTTTTTCTCTGTCAATTGCGATATCAACTCCTAAGAATCCGATTTTAGTTGATAACTGTGTTTCGATAGCTAATTTTAGAACTTCTTTCCATTCAGGAATTTGTATTCCGCGAAGAAGTAATCTAGTGCCTGGAGCGTATTCAATAGGACGATCTTTATGAATGGCAGTAGTTGTTGTTCCTGTCCCTATATCAATTCCAACTCCAACTCCTCCTAAATGTAGATTAGCTTTTCCTCCGGATTCTTTGGTAGGGAATCGCAATTCCGCCATAATTGGTATGGAATTATAAACAAGTATTCTGATGTCAGGAATTCCTCTATATGTGTATGGTTTAAAAAGTTTTAATAATTTAATTCGTTCTTCGAAAAAAGCAATATCTGGCAAGCTGTTTGATGAAAAATTTCCTTCTAAGATATTTAGTATATGATTTTCAATATCTTTAATCTTGATTATTCTTCTATCGGCTGTAATCCATGGATATGGAAATTTCTTTTTTCGTCCATATACAACCATAATGCCTTCGCCGCCTAGAGCGCTATTTGGCTTTAGAGCAAATGTCGAAGGTAACCCAGCCCAATCTATTTTTCGTAGATCCTTTATTTCATTAACAATGGCATATGTTTTAAGAATAGGCAGACCGGCTTTTCTTAAATTTTTTTTTGTTTGAAGCTTATTGTCTGCAATACGTATAGCTTTTAAAGCGCTTGAAGGGCGAATATACGTTAAATTACGGGCATTAATCCCGAGAACATAACGAGATTTTCTAAAGAAGTCAATCATAATAGTTTATGATTCTTTTTTTCTTTCAGGCAGTTCAATTTGCTTAATTACTTCTATGAAACGGAAGTATTCTGAAAATCTAAGTCCTGTCCATTTCCCTAAAAATATATTAATAATTATTGTAGCTAAAATTATCCATGCAGGATAAATTACAACTACATTCTGAAGCCACATCCAGCTAGCTACCCAAAAGCATGTTATTGATAGTATAAGTGTTTCAATGGTGAGAATTACAGCGCGTTTTGCGCCTCGTTCTATTTGTGCTGTAACAAATTTTTCAACTAATGTTATCATTATTAAAATAGCAAAAATAGAAACATTAATTAATCCATTCCTATGAGACCCTCCGCCTATTGCAAATATAACAAGCATAGATACAGCAACAGCTGTTAAGACTATTGCCATGCGTGGGAGATATAATAAACGGAAGTGCTTAACAATATGTCTCATAAAAGTTCCCGTTATGATTATAGCTGCAAAAAAAACTAGTCCATATTTTAGTCCAGTTGTTAAAAAAGCGAATGAGATAATTAAAGGAGTATAAATTCCAAATCCTTTAATTCCAATTATTTGCCTGGCAAACGCAATAATAGTGGCAGCTATCGGAAGCATAAGAAGCAAAATTATTGTTTCTCTTGGTACGCCATTTAATATCATAGATTGTATAAAATAGTTCATGGTTTTTTATTATATTTAATACTATGTGCGCAACAAATTGATGCAGCTAAAGCATCTGCGGCATCATCTGGCTTTGGAATTTCTTTGAGATTTAGAAGTAATTTAGTCATTTGCTGGACCTGATTTTTATCAGCTCTGCCATATGAAGCAACAGCTTGTTTTATTTGCAAAGGAGTATATTCGTAAACAGGAAGTTTCTTTCTCTCTATTGTTGCTAAAATTACTCCGCGCGCCTGGCTTACCTTTACTGCTGTCTTTAAATTTTTAAAAAAGAAAATATCTTCAACAGCTACTTGTTCTGGCTTATATTTTTTAATTATTTTTGTTAGTTGTTTTTCTAATTCAACTAATCGTTCGCTTGTTGAATTCTGCGGGCTGGTAGAAATATGTCCATAGTCTATTAATTCTAATTTATTATGTATTTTCCTAATAATTCCATAACCTGTTGTTGCTGTTCCAGGATCTATGCCAAGAATGATCATGACTTCAAATTAGAATATATTTCTTGTATATCATCATTTTCATCTAATGCTTCAAAAAGTTTTACAATTTGTTTTCTGCTTTTTTCATCAGTAATTTCAAATGGATATTTGGAAATCCATTTTCCGTTCTGATAGTCAAACATATATTTAACGCTTCCTACTTGCGCAAGTTTACCACCGAAAATAGATAAAATATGTTTTATTTCAGATAAAGTTCTATTTTTATTATCGGTTATTCCTTCAATGATTATAGCAATTCCAGACGGACCGTATGCTTCGTAGATTATTTGTTCTATTTTATCTCCTTCTAATTCACCAGTTCCTTTTTTAATAGCTTTTATAATATTGTCTTTGGGCATATTTGCTTCGCGGGCTTTTTCTATAGCCATTCGCAATTGAGGATTGCTGTCTGGGTCTCCGCCTTTTTCTTTTGCGGCAATACTAATTAAGCGGGATATTTTGGAAAATATTTTACCTCGCTTAGCATCCATGGTTCCTTTTTTATGCTTAATGGTTGACCAATGACTATGTCCTGACATATGTATATTTTAGTATTGATTGTGAAGTAGTGTCAATGAATAAACTGTTTTTTTCTTATTATAATTGATATCCAAAATGTTAATAGCGAGCAAGAAATTATTATGGATAAAATTAAAACTAAATTTGCCTTGTTGTTTTGTGGCGTTGGATTAGAATTGTTGTTTGGCAACGGTTTTATTTTTGCTAGTAAATTTTGTGTTTGGATATCAATTTGGTTGTTGCTATCTTTCGAGATATTTGATGCGGAAAAATCTTCAGAATTAGTAAGATTAATGCTTAAGACGTCTGGTGGGTCTTGAGATTCATTGGCGATTAGCTTTGGATTGTTAGAAGAGGAAATTTTTTCTAATTTTATCTCTTGATTAGAAATTATATTTGCTGCTCCGGGTGTAGGAATTGAAGTCCAAAAATAATCTATTCCGTCAAAAGCTACTGATCTGTCTTTTTTATTTCCCCCGGAATATTTTATTTGGCTAGCGATTTCGCCATTAGGATAAATTAATCGGACTTCATCTTCATCATTATTTAAAGATAATTTTGTTATTGGTCGTTTTAATATTAGAAATTGTTTTGGAGCTATTAAGCTGTTTTGTGGAAAAATAAATGGCTTGCTTCCTTTTTCTTTGTCGTCTATTTGCCATCCGCTTAAATTTGAAACTTCAGAACTTTGATTATATATTTCAATCCATTCATTTTGTTCGTCTGCTCCATCTGGATCTGGCATAAATTCGCTTATAATAACCGAACGATTATAAATATTAATAGTGATTGTATCTGAGTCAGAAATTTCGTTATCATTAACTTGCAGAACAGCTATATATTGTCCCGGCATTGAATATGTATGAAAAGAAATTTGTTTAGTGTCAGTGGCACCGTCGCCGAAATTCCAAAAGTAATCTAAATCATTATTATTTGGGCTATATGATTTAGATCCATCAAAAATAATTTCTTGGTTTGCTAAAGCAGTGATGTCGGATCCAGCATTCGCAACAGGCGGTTGGCTAGTTTGTGTTATTTTTTGTGTAGTAATTAATGGTTTGTCGAATTCTTCAGGAGTATCTTCGGACTCTTCTTTTTCGTAGATTTCTTCTAGTGGAGTTTGTCTATCACTATTTTTTGCTTTAGGCGTGCCATTGGGATCATGGCTTGTTTGCCAGCCGGTTTGTGTCCGTTCCATTGTTTGTTTTGTTGTATTATCGCCGGCAGACCAACCATCAACAGAATCAATTAGATCTCTATTATTATTTCTTAATTCTAAATATTCTCCATCATTTCCCAAGGCTCCGGTATATATTTGATTAGCAATAGCATTCGGGACGCTATCATCATCTGTTCTTTCTAATATAAAAAAATCATTTGCAGAAATAAATCCTATTAAATTTATTTCTGGGCTTCCGTCGATTGCTTTTAATGTCCAATCAGTTAGATCAATTTCTTTGTCAGTATTATTATATAGTTCAATCCATTCATCATTTGAAGAATTAATTGTTCCCATCCATGCAATTTCATTAATAACAACACTCGCCAATACAAAATTAGGAATTATTAAAATAATAGAAATAAGAATAAATATCTTGATTTTTTTGTTCATTCTGTTATATTTAATTTTAATAAAATGTTTTTTAATAATCAATATAAGGAGATGCAGATGATTGTTGATATCGATAAAATAATAGAAACAAAAGAGGACGATTTTATTCTAGTCATTAATAACGAACAAATATCATTGAGCAGGTGGTTTTTAGCTCATAAATATATTGATGTTGATAATTTCAAAAAAGCTAAAAAAATTGAAATTAAAATAAAGGGAAGAGATTCCTTAGAGAATCTTACGCAAAATTTTATTGATAGTATTAAAGTTATTGGATAACAAAAACTTATTTAATAAAAGTGCCTATTAAAAATATAGGCGCTTTTTCTATAACAATGAATTCTGGCTTTCAGAATATTTTAATCCTAAATGTTGATATGCTAGTTTTGTGGCAATGCGGCCACGTGGCGTTCTTGCCAAGAATCCTAATTGCAAAAGGTATGGTTCATAAACATCTCCGACAGCGCTTGGATCTTCATTGGCTGCTGCCGCAAGAGTTTGTAATCCAACTGGTCCGCCATCAAATTTTGTAATAATAGTTTCTAAAAGTCGACGGTCAGCTGGTTCTAATCCAAAATGATCCACTTCTAACATTGCTAGCGCTTCTTGAGCAATGTTTTTATTAATAATTCCATCTGCTTTAACTTGGCTATAATCGCGCACTCTTTTAAGAAGGCGATTAGCAACTCGCGGAGTCTGTCGAGAAGCACAGCTTATAATTTTTAAAGCTTCGTTGTCGTTTATATCTACATTTAAAATCTTAGACGAACGATAAATAATTTGTTCAATATCTTGTTGCTCGTAAAAATCAAGGCGATAAGTCGCGCCGAATCTGCTTCTTAGGGGAGTAGAGATCAGACCGATTTGAGTAGTCGCTCCGATAAAAGTAAATCGTGGTAACTCTAGTTGCAGAGTTCTTGCAGAAGGACCTTTTCCTATAATAATATCTAAAGAAAAATCTTCCATTGCTGGATAAAGAGCTTCTTCAATAGATTTATTCAATCGGTGGCACTCATCGCAGAATAATACATCATTTGGTTCTAAATTAGTTAGAATAGATGCAAGATCTCCGACTTTCTCAATAGTTGGACCAGAAGTAATTTTGATATTAACATTCATTTCTCTGGCAATAATATGAGCTAAAGTAGTTTTTCCGAGTCCGCTTGAGCCGTATAAAAGAATGTGGTCAATTGCTTCTTGTCTTTTTCTTGCTGCGCCTATTAAAATATTTAAATTATTCTTGATTTTGTCTTGGCCAGCGTATTCTTTAAATGATGAAGGCCTCAGAGCATAATCTAAATGAGAATCCTCTTTTAATTGTTTTGGATTAGTTATCATTTGTATAAAGTTAAAACCCTTGACAAACTTAAAACAATCTGCTATTATCTAACCAGTTAAATTATTCTGGTATTTTACTTTAATTATCAGGATTTTATTTTTTAAAACGCCGTTTAAGATGTAGGCAATAGGACCTTTTTTATATTTGGGTACCTTGGGGGTTTTTCTTAGCATTAGGATGTTTTGGTTTCGACTGAAGCACTCCTCGGGAAAATCTTTTCTTCTTGTTTTTTTAAGCAAGTAGTTATTGCCTACATTTTAGATGGCGTTTTTTTTATTCAAGATATTCTCCTGTTGCTCGTTCTATTTCTTCTAAAGAAGTAATGCCTTGCAAGACCTTAATTATTCCATCTTGATAGAAATTTATCATATCTTGACGTTGCGCTTTTTCTAATATTTCAATGCGACCTGGACTGGAATTAATTAATTTTTCCATTTCTTCATTTATTAAAATCATTTCAAAAATGCCAATTCTATTCTTATATCCGTTATTGCATTCTTTGCATCCTTTGGGATTTGGTTGGTAGATTTTTAATTTTTTATCTATGACTGGGTAATCAACTTTTATTTTCTCAAGAGTTTTTTTCATTTCTGATATTTGTTTACTTGACGGAGAAATAGCTTTTTTACATTCTTTACACAATCGGCGGACTAAACGCTGGGCAATAATTACATTTAAACCTGCAGATAAGCTTGATGGGTTGGCATCCATATCAATAAATCTAGGAATAGCTCCAGCAGCATCATTCGTATGTAAAGTAGAAAGAACTAAATGTCCAGTGAGAGCTGCTTGAATAGCTATTTCAGCTGTTTCCTTATCTCTAATTTCTCCGATTAGAACAATATCTGGATCTTGCCGTAGAATAGCTCGTAGACCGCTTGCTGAAGAATATCCTTTTTCTGTTTCTATTTGTGTTTGTGTAATTCCTTTTAAATGATATTCAATCGGATCTTCTAAAGTAATAATTTTTACTTCTGGTTTACTGATTGCTTTGATTAAAGAATATAAGAGAGTGGTTTTTCCGGATCCAGTTGGGCCGGTCGTAATAATCATCCCTTTGGTTTTTTTGATTTCTCTTTTGATAGTATCTAGATGATCTTTTCTAAGACCTAAATCCTCTAATTCAAGATTAATGGCTTTCGGATTTAATATTCTTATAACAATGTTTTCTCCGTATGCGCTCGGAATTATAGAAACTCTGGTCTGGATCTCTATTTTATTAAATTCTATAGCGAAGCTACCATCTTGTGCTTTGTTATGAACGTTTAATTTAGCGCCTGATAATAATTTTATCTTGTTTAGAATATAGCTATATGATTTGACCGGTAAAAAAGTTATATCTTGTAATATTCCATCAATGCGGTATCTGATAATAATTTTTTCTTTAGCTATTTCTAAATGGATGTCAGAAGCATTAATCTGGATACCTCCCGCTAGCAGAATTTCAACAATGGCTGACGTCTGATCTGTCGGAATTTTTTCAATTTGTCTTTTAATATCTTCTAAGTTTTTAATTTCTTTTTTTAGTTTATCAAAAAAGATTTTACTTACTTTAACCTTGCCAGCAATTTCTTCTTTTTTGGGTTCTTGGATTTTATTATAAATAGTCCATGCTCTTTTAAGTCCGAGTAGAGAAGATATAAAGATCTTTATCTTATAATTATTTCTTTCTAATTCAGATAGGGTACTTTTTGTTTCTGGATTTCTCGGATCGCACACGGCTATAAATAGTTCCTTGTCCTTTTTTTGAATAACTGCTAATTTTGCTTTTATGGATTTCTCTTTAGAGACCAGAGATAGAGCTTTTGTTTCAATTGGAAATATTTTTAAATCAAGAAATGGAATGTTTAACTTTTCAGCAAGCTGTTTGGCTATGCCTTGTTCTTGTCTAGTCCTGATTTCAGTTAATTTTTCTTGAAACTTTGTCATTTTCAATGAAAGTTTATCTCAAATTTCCCTCAAAGTCAAATTGCAAAAAAATATTCAGAAGAGTATGATAAAAAAATGGAGATTATAACTAATAATGCTAAACAAACGCAAAAAGCCGGAAGCGAATTAGCTAAGGAAATAATAGAAACAAAAAAAAGCGATAAAAACGCTTTTATTATTGCGATGCAAGGCGATTTAGGAAGTGGAAAAACAACTTTTATCCAAGGCGTTGCAAAGGGACTTGGTATTGTAGAGCAAATTACTAGTCCAACTTTTGTAATAATGAAAAAATATAATTTAATTGATTATCTTTTTTTTCATATTGATTGTTATCGTCTTGAATCTTCAAAAGATATTTTAGATTTAGGATTTGAAGAAATGATCAGTCGGCCAGAAAATTTTATTGTTATTGAATGGGCGGAGCGGATAAAAGATATTTTGCCAGATAATACATTATGGATTAAGTTTGAATATATTAATAAAAATAAAAGAGGGATCTGGTTGTAAAAAAATAGGCCCCCTTAAAAATTTATTTTAAGGGGGCTTTCAATAAGGAGGTATAGTGGGAGAACGAACTATATATACAATATATAAAAATATTTTTGTGTTGTCAAGCTTTTTGATATAATATTATTGTTATGAAGAATTTTATTATCATTGATGGTAATGCGCTGGTTCATCGCGCGTTCCATGCTATACCTCCGTTAAAGACAAAAAAAGGACAGACTGTTAATGCTGTTTACGGTTTTGCCTCTATTTTATTTCGTGTGATTAAAGATTTGCAACCAGCATATCTTGCTGCTACGTTTGATTTAGCAGCTCCGACTTTTCGGAAAATAGAATATGAAGAATACAAAGCAAAGCGAGCCAAAGCTCCGCAGGAATTATATGATCAGATTGGTTTAGTAAAGAAAGTAGTTGAGGCATTGGATATTCCAATTTATGAGAAAAAAAGTTTTGAAGCAGACGATGTTATTGGGACAATCGTTAATAAAGTACGCGCTAAAAAATTAGATATAGAAATAATTATTGTTACTGGCGATTTGGATGTTTTACAATTAGTAGATAAAAAAACAAAAATTTATACATCAAAGCAGGGAATAAAAAATACTATTATATATGACGAAAAGGCTATTGCTGAAAGATATGGATTAAAGCCAGATCAGATTATTGAATTTAAGGGATTAAAAGGAGACGCGTCTGATAATATTCCTGGAGTGCCAGGTATCGGGGAAAAAACAGCTCTTAATTTGATTAAAGAATTTGGCAATTTAGAAAAGCTTTATCAAAAATTAGAGCATAGCGATTTGAATCCTAAATTGCAGGCGCGACTTTTGGAATACAAAGAAAAAGCATTTTTTAGCAGACGGCTCGCGACTATAAGGCGAGATGTTCCGATTGAATTTGGATTAAGAGATTGTCAGTGGCCTGGCGAAAAAAAGAATATTAGCGAGTTAAAGAAAAAAGTTATTAAGTTATTAGAAGAATTGGAATTTTATACATTAATAAAAAGAATACCTGATGTTTTAGATCAAATATGATATAATATAAAATATGAGCAATAAAATTAAAAAAAGCGAACGAGAAAAACATATTGAGAAAATAAAAAAAGAGTTTATATCTTTAGCTGCGCATCAGTTAAGGACTCCACTTTCGGCTGTTAAATGGATATTAAACGCGCTTTTAGAAGGCGAGGCAGGTAAATTAAGTAAGAAGCAAAAAGAATACATTCAACAAGGATATCAAAATAATGAAAGAATGATTAGTCTAATCAATGATCTTTTGTGCGTGGCAGAAGTTGATGAAGGACGGTATGTTAAAGATGAAAGCTATCAAGAAATGGAAATGATAATTGAAAATATTATTGCTTCTTTTAAGAAAAAAATTGATAAGAAAAATATAAAAATAATTTTCAATAAGCCATTAGCTCCTTCGCCAAATATTAAAATTGACGCTGATAAAATAAAACTTGTTATACGAAATATGCTTGATAATGCTATTAGATATAATAAGAGAAATGGCAAGGTGACTGTTTCTGTTAAGTATGATAAAATGAATATAGAAGTTGCAGTTAAAGATACAGGCGTTGGAGTTCCAAAAAATGAAAAGGATCGCATTTTTGAAAAATTCTTTAGAGCCAGTAATGTTATAAAGCTTGATACAACAGGAACTGGATTAGGACTATTTATTTGTAAAAGTATTATAGAAGCGCATGAAGGAAAAATCATGTTTGAATCAAAAAAAGGCAAAGGTTCTATTTTCAAATTTGAGTTGCCTATCAAGTAATAAATATAAAATAAATTAAAAATATATGCAAAAAATTCTTATAGTTGAAGACGATAAATTTCTGCGCGATCTTTTAGTGCGTAAATTAATCAAAGCGGAATTTAAAACAGATGTTGCTATTGATGGCGATGAAGCTATTAAAAAGACTAATAGTTTTATGCCTGATTTGATTTTGCTTGATTTAATTATACCAAAAATAGATGGATTTGAAGTTTTAAAACAAGTTAAAGAGAATGAAATAACTATGTATATACCAGTGGTAATTTTAAGCAATTTAGGACAGCAAGAAGAAGTGGAAAAAGGTTTAAAGTTGGGCGCAGTTGATTATTTGGTCAAAGCTCATCTTACTCCAGACGAGATTGTTGATAAAGTTAGAAAAATTTTGCAAAGTAGAAAAGAAGCGTAGTTTTTGGAATAGCATGCTTATTCTTTTATATGGCGAAGATGATTTTCGTCTAGGGCGAAAGCTAAATGAAATAGTTAAAGAATATAAAGTCAAACATTCCAGCGGGTTGGATTTGGCTATTTTTGATAATGATTTAGATTTTGAAAAAGTTAGAGAAAAAATAGAATCTATTTCTATGTTTAATGAGAAGAAGTTGATTGTCTTGAAAAATATTTTTGGCAATCTGGATTTTGAAGAAGTTTTTTTTGGATATTCAAAAAAGCGAAAACTTAAAAATAATCAGGATGTTATTGTTGTCTTATATCATTCAGGCAAATTAGCAGTATCTGGTCTTAAAAGAAAAGTGAGTATGTCTGAAGAATTTAAGCCGTTAAAAGGAATGGAGCTTTCTAATTGGATTAAAAAAGAAATAGGTAATAACAATGGAATTATTTCTAATGCTGGGGCGCAGAAATTAGCTTCTTTCGTGGGAAATGATTTGTGGCGGGCGAATAACGAAATTAATAAATTATTAAGCTATAAGATAAATCAAGAAATTACATTAGAGGATATTGATTTATTAGTGGGAGCAAAAATTGATAATAATATTTTTAATACGCTTGACGCTTTGGCCAATCAAGATAAAAAAAATGCTTTCAAACTTTTGCATAAGCATTTAAGCCAGGGAGAAAATGAAATATATTTATTAACGATGTTTATTTATCAAATTCGTAATTTGTTAAAATTAAAAGATTTGATAGAATCTGGGACACCTTTTTATTCTTTGGCGAATAAAAGCGGGCTTCATCCATTTGTGGTTAAAAAAAGTTCTTATGTTTTGCGTAATTTTTCGTTAGACCAGTTAAAAAGAATTTATCACTTGTTATTGGAGTTTGAATTAAAACTAAAATCAGGCCGTATAGACGGCCTGACAGCTTTAGATTTATTAGCGATGGAAATATAGCTTATTTTATTTTTTTAATAATTTCAGCAAATACATTCGGATTCTCTTCTGCTATTTTAGCAAGTATTTTTCGGTCAACTTCAACGTTGGCTTTTTTTAGTTTTTCAATAAATCGGCTATAGGTTAATCCGTTTTTTCTTGCTGCGGCATTTATTTTAATTTGCCAGAGTCGACGAAAATCGCGTTTTTTTACCTTGCGGTCGCGATATGCATAAGTCAAAGCATGTCTTAAAGCATCTTTGGCTGATTTATATTTAGATTTTCGTCCCCATTTGAAACCCTTGGTTTCTTTTAGGACGTTTTTTCTTCGTTTATGTGCTGTAGTTCCTCGTTTTACTCTTGTCATGTTTATTTCAGATATTGTTTAGATTTTCGCTTATTACGAGTTTTATTTCCAGAATCCTTAGCATTAAAATGTCCTTGATTAGCGGATCTTTTTAGCATTTTCTTATTTCCGGTTATTTTTATTCTCTTAAATAGAGCTTTGTTAGTTTTTAATTTCATAGATAAAAATCTATCACAGGATTGATAATAAATCAATGTTTGTTCTGCTATTCGTTTGCAATAGTCATATTAAGCCCTCGTGGCTGTTTTTTTATATCTTGCTCAATTTTTATTTTTGAAGGAATTAATTTTATAAATTCCTTCATTTTTTCAGCGGCAAAATCCAAGTTGGCTTTTTCTCTGCCGCGTAGTATTATTTCTATTTTTATTTTATGTCCTTGTTTAAGGAATTTTTCTATTTGTTTGACTTTTGTTTCTAAATCATGTTTGCCTGTTCGTATTCCAATTCTAATTCCTTTTGTTTCTGTTTTCTTTTGGTTGGATTTTTTTTGTTTTTCTAGTCGTGTTTTTTCGTATTGATACTTCCCATAGCTCATTATTCTACATACTGGAGGTTTTGCTGTCGGAGCGATTTCGATTAAATCTAATTTCTTTTCACGAGCCATTTGCAGGGCTTTTTCTGTTTCAACAATACCTAAATTTTGACCCTTTTCATCAATTAATCTTATCGGGCTTATGCGAATATATTCATTAGTTCTAGCCCTTGGCTCTCTGTATATTTTTCTTTTAAAATATGGTCTTCTTCTAATTATAGTAGTTTTATTTAATTATTATTTTGTGGAGATGGCGGGAATCGGACCCGCGTGTAAAAGATCTTTTTTTAAATTTTTCTACAAGCTTAGCTTAATTTATTTATAGAATTAAAAACTTAAATTAAGCAAAATATTTTTAATTCTTGTCTCAAGCTATTTTAATGATTTGTTAGAGACAAGCAAATCATCTATCCTAATAAATTACACCCAGATTCTTTTTATTAGGAATCAAAAGACTGGATGGCTATCGAAATTAAGCGACAGCGTAAGCCAAGTTTGGAGCAACTAGCGAAGCTAGAGCGTTTTTGACTTTTGAAAATAAGTTAGCACTTATTGTTTTGTAATTTTTTAACGAAGATTTAACAACTTCCGCTTGCTAAATTTAAAAAGGACTTTTATCGAAGCCGATCATCCCCGATATTTCATAATTCGATTGATTTTTCTTTTCACTTCTTTCTTTTTGATGCTTTCTCTCTTGTCAAATTTCTTTT
This sequence comes from Patescibacteria group bacterium, assembly GCA_042571625.1. Taxonomy (GTDB): domain Bacteria; phylum Patescibacteriota; class Minisyncoccia; order Portnoybacterales; family UBA2143; genus JBHPFQ01. The sequence goes on from JBHPFQ010000008.1 coordinate 19,768, forward strand.
TTCCTTTGCCTAAACCGATTTCTATCTTTATTCTTCCTTTTTTAGTATAAACCCGAATAGGTGTTAAAGTCAAGCCCTTTTGCTTTGTTTTTCCAGTCAACTCTTTTATCTCTTCTTTGTTCAAAAGCAATTTTCTCGTTCTGTCTGACTGATAATCACTGGGAGTATTTTTTGGTTGATACGGTGGGATATTCGCATTGATTAGAACAGCTTCATTATCCTTAATAGCCACGTGAGATCCTTTAATATTAGCGCGTCCGGCTTTGATTGACTTAACCTCATGGCCAAACAAAACTATGCCTGCTTCGTAGGTATCTAAAATTTCATAATCAAATTTCGCGCGTGGATTAACTGATAAAGTCGGCATATTGTTATTATATGCTATGTGTTTAACGGTAGTAATAAATTATATACCTAATTAGTACAAATCACAAATTCAAATATTTAAATTTTAAAAATAGAAAATTATAAAATCACTCCATCCTCCTAACC